>CAJCJB010000016.1 GCA_903970545.1 Candidatus Saccharimonadota bacterium
ACTATGATTTGTTTTAGTATGGATACCATTCTTATTTTCAAAAACATCATTCAATTCAGAACCCTTGTAGTTAATAGCATCAAAGCCTGCACCATATTCAAATCCTTTAACCGCATTAATGCTTAACATAGCTTTTCCTAATTCAGCATGTAATTTATCAAACACAGGTTCTCCCAATCCTATAGGAACATGTTGTGCCACACAGGTAATTGTTCCACCAACGGTATCACCTTGTTTACGCACCTCTTCAATATGCTCAATCATTTGTTGTGCCACTTTCTCATCCGGACAACGAATGATGTTCTTCTCAATATCAACAGCGTTTATTTCTGTATACGGTTTATTCAGTTTGATATGATGTACTTGCGATACATAAGCGAATATATTTATTTTATGGTGTTGTAATAAAAGCTTGGCAATAGCACCGGCAACCACTCGGCAAGCTGTTTCTCTGGCAGATGAACGACCACCACCGCGATAATCACGATGACCGTATTTTTCTTCATACGTATAGTCTGCGTGAGACGGACGAAACACATCTTTTAAATGTTCATAATCTTTACTCTTTTGGTTTTCATTATAAATTACAAAACCAATAGGAGAACCTGTTGTAATACCTTCATATATTCCCGATAAAAAATTTACGGTATCACTTTCTTTACGTTGGGTAACAATGTGCGATTGCCCGGGTTTTCTTCTGTCAAGTTCTTTCTGAATAAAATCTATATCAATCTTCAAGCCCGCAGGGCATCCGTCAATAATTCCGCCAATAGCTTCTCCGTGCGATTCTCCAAATGTTGTGAGTTTGAAAATAGTACCAAACGAGTTCCCCATTAATAGATGATATATTTATTCTGGTATTTTTGGTTTTTAAACTCTCCTAAACCACGTCCTTTTTGCTGTTTTGCTTTCGAATAGAAAAAAGCCAATTTAATTTCATGCGACCCTGCGTTATATAACGCCAAACCATTAGTACTGTAGTCATAAGAATAACTTATTTGTCCCCATTCAAAGGTATATCCTAACTGCCCTACAACTGCTACACCCAAACGTATACCACCTCCAAAGAAAAAAGTATTTTTTATATGCAAACGCAGATAGTAATCTACTAAAATGGGTGCGCCGGCAACAAATACAGCCATCAGGTTATTTTCCCAAATAAAATCAGGGTGTTGACTCCAATTATACCCTACCGAAGCGCAAAAGTGCGGAACAGTTTTATAAATACCACGTTTTACTATTTCCATGGTTTTATCATAATTATAGGTAGTTCCGGCTAAATTATTTACCGAAAGAGAGATGAAAAACCTGTCGTTATAAAGCAATGCTCCACCCGCAGCATTAAAAGCTCTTGCTTTTTGTGTAGATATAACATTAAGCAAGGCTTCATCCTGCGTATTTTGATAGGTTAAAGACGCACCGTTAATACCCATGGTATTATAGCTTCCATTTGCTCCTAAAGAAAGTGCTACATCATCAAATTTTATTTTAAAGGCATAAGCAAGCGCAGCACTTACATAACTAAAAGGACCTATTCTGTCCTGAAAAACATAACCTCCCACACCCATTTTGTTTTTATATAATTTTGCATTAAGGCTTGCCCCCATTGTTTTTGGAGCACCTGCAAAACCTACCCATTGGTCGCGATAAGACATTCTGAAATCAACATCCTGACGCGTGCCTGCCACAGCAGGGTTCATCAGGAATAAATCACTTCGATATTGCGTCCAAAAAGGGTATTGCTGTGCATGAATAGTGATAGCAATAAAAGATAGGAATATAAACTTAATATACTTCAAGCCGCTAAAGATAATAAATACATTTCCTTATAAAAGACTTATCCACTGTTATTAAATTGAAAATACAAGAATAAATATTTTGATTTTCCGATAATTCGGTTTATTATTGCCATCAAATTTCGCAGATTAAGTTTTATTATGAAAAGGTATTTTATAAGTTCTATATTTTTAATCCTTACCTCGTTTGGGTTTTCACAAGGTGGAGTTATCGTTATCGAAGGGAATTATCAGGGTAAAAACTTATATGTTCAGAACCCATTTGCCAGTGGCAACGTTGGTTTCTGCGTTACAGAGGTGTATGTAAATGGAAATCTTACTACAGATGAAACACAATCAAGTGCTTTTGAAATAGATTTTAAACCACACAAATTAACTATTGGAGATAAGGTTGAGATTAAGATAAAACATAAAGAAGATTGCCGTCCAAAAGTGCTTAATCCTGAGGTATTGAAGCCAAAAAGCACTTACGAAGTTATATCTATGAGTGTTAGTCCTGACGGAACCTTGAAATGGAGTACTAAAGGAGAAAGCGGTAAATTGTCTTTTGTTATCGAACAATTTCGTTGGAACAAGTGGGTAAAAATTGGCGAGATTGATGGTGTGGGTACAGCTGCAACTAACAATTACGAATACAAGGTAATTCCTCACTCAGGTAAAAACCAATTCCGTTTAAAACAAACTGATTATAGCGGACAACCCCGTTTATCTAAAGCTATTGATTTTAGCAGCACATCTTGCGATGTAACATTTACTCCGGTAAAGGTGTCTAAAGATATAAACTTCTCTTGCTCTGATAAACCTGCTGAAACTATGTTTGAGATATATGACCAATATGGCAATATCGTGAAACGTGGTTATGGCAATAAAATAGATTGCAGCAATTTACCCAAAGGTGGTTATTTTCTTAACTACGATAACAAAATGGGTGAGTTTGTAAAGAAGTAATTCTTCTTTACTTATTATTTTTAAGTCTCTCTTAAGTAAATTTAGTTTTTGTGCCTATAAAGGAATATTACCATGTTTCTTTTTAGGTAGTTTATCCGCCTTGTTTTCAAGCATTTTAAATGCTTTAATCAGTTTCTCGCGGGTTTGCTCGGGTTTTATTACTTCATCTACAAAGCCACGCTCGGCAGCACGATAAGGGTTTGCAAACATAGTTTGGTATTCCGCTTCTTTTTCTTTCCACTTGGCATCTTTATCTTTTGCGGCTGCAATCTCATTCTTAAAAATAATTTCAGCAGCACCTTTTGCACCCATCACGGCAATCTCTGCTGATGGCCATGCGTAATTCATGTCGGCACCAATGTGTTTGCTATTCATCACATCATAAGCTCCGCCATAGGCTTTGCGGGTAATAATGGTAATGCGCGGCACGGTGGCTTCGCTAAAAGCATAGAGTAATTTTGCGCCATTGGTAATAATGCCTTTCCACTCTTGGTCGGTACCCGGTAAAAAGCCCGGTACATCTTCAAACACTAATAAAGGAATATTAAAGCAATCGCAGAAGCGAACAAAACGCGCTGCTTTGGTACTGGCATTAATATCCAACACACCGGCTAACACGGCAGGCTGATTGGCTACGATACCAATGCTTCGTCCGGCAAGGCGTGCAAAACCTACTACAATATTTTCTGCAAAGTGTTTGTGCACCTCTAAAAAGCTCTCGGCATCGGTTACTTCACTTATTACTTCGCGTATATCATAAGGCTGGTTAGCGTTTTGAGGAATGATGGTATTTAATCCTTTTCTAAGTTCGCTGCCTGCATGTTCGTAAGGAACAAAAGGAGGTTCTTCTTCGCAGTTTTGCGGAACGTAACTAAGTATTTGTTTCAGGTAATTAAGACATTCTATACCATTGGCACAGGCAAAGTGGGTGACGCCACTTTTGGAAGCATGCGTCATGGCACCCCCTAATTCTTCTGAGGTAACTTCTTCGTGGGTTACGGTTTTTACTACGTTAGGTCCGGTAACAAACATGTAGGAGGTGTTCTCTACCATCAAAATAAAATCGGTAATGGCAGGGGAATATACTGCGCCACCTGCACAAGGCCCCATAATGGCAGACAGTTGAGGGATAACACCGCTGGCTCTTACATTGCGGTAAAAAATATCGGCGTAACCGCCTAAAGAAACCACACCTTCTTGTATACGGGCACCACCGCTATCATTTAATCCAATAACAGGCGCGCCGTTCTTCATGGCCAGATCCATAATTTTGCAAATCTTTTCGGCATGTGTTTCAGACAGAGAGCCACCAAACACGGTAAAATCCTGAGAGAACACATATACCAATCTTCCGTTAATAGTTCCATAGCCCGTAACTACACCATCGCCCAGGTATTTTTCATTCTCTAAACCAAAATCATTGCTGCGGTGGGTAACCATCATGCCAATCTCTTCAAAGCTGGCATCGTCCAGTAAAAAATGTATGCGTTCGCGGGCAGTAAGCTTGCCTTTTTTGTGTTGGGTTTCTATGCGTTTTTCACCTCCACCCAATTTGGCTTCGGCAATTTTACTTTTTAATATCTTTATTTTACTTTCCATGGGATGTATTATGTCTCTGCAAAGAAACTAATCTTTTCTATTAATAAAAAAACAGGTGCGTTAAAGAAATGAAGGTTATGCTTAACACATAACCTTATTGCCACAAAGTATGAATTATAAATACTTTAATTCATCACTCCTAAAACAGTAGCTGCCGTAGTTAGGTTAATTACCTGCAAGGCTTTAGAATAGTTTAAGATATTCTGTATCGTAAAATCAGACGGGCCGAACTCATCCGAAACAACAGAGATTTTCTTTGCCTTTTTGGCTTTTGAAGTTGATTTTTTCTGACTTAGCGTAGTAGTTTTGATCATAGGCTGATATTTGGTTTTTTAAGTTCATTTCCTGTATAACGCCCTTCCTTATAAATTATTGTGTAAACTATTTATTTTTTTCCAACTACCAGTTCAATTAAGTCCTTTTTTTGAAGGTATTTGCCTGATAAATCACGTATTTGCTGAGAAGTTACCGATTTTACGGCATTAAAATAATTGCCGTAATAGCTGTAATTTAAGCCAAATTCCCAAATACCTTTAAATTTATCTGCCAAGGCAAATGGCCCCTCAACCGTACGCAAAAACTGACCAAGAATGTAATTTTTTACTGTTTCTAATTCATCATCAGAAACTAAGTCGTTTTGCATAATTTCTATCTCTTTATATATCTCCTCCAAGGCATTTTTAGTAACATCTGCTCCTACTTCGGTACTTATAAAAAAGTAACCGTCATGCACTAAAGAGGCGAGCCCCGAACCAATGCCATAGGTATAGCCCTTATCCTCGCGGATATTAGCCATTAAGCGAGAACCAAAGTATCCGCCAAAAATGGTGTTTAGTACCTGAAAAGCGAAATAATCCGGGTGTGTTTTATTAAATAACCTGCGCCCCATACGGATAGCAGATTGTACAGCATCAGGTTTTTCTATATAATGGATGTTTTGTGTAGTGGTTTGTGCAGGGATATATGCCTTATTAATGTTAGTTGCTGTACCCCATTTATCTTTCCCGAAATGATTATTTAAAACCTGATGTAAATTGGCAGGCAGTTTTCCAGCAACAATAATAATACAATTGCTATGTGTATAATACTTTTTAAAGAAGTTTACAATACTGTCTCGTTTAGTAGCATCATGATCTTCAGCTTTAACCTCTATGCCATAAGGATGTGTACTGCCAAATATTAACTCACTATATTTTCTACGTGCCAATACATCTACTTTTTGCGAGCCTACTAAAAATTTCTGCTTTTTATTAGTAAGATATGTATTGATTTCTTCCTGCGGATAGATAGCATTCTTAATCAACTCTTCTATAAATACAAGTGTGCTTTCCAAATGTTTGTTAAGAGAGAACAAAGCCAAAGAAGAAAAATCCTGACTGACAGATGTTTCGAAAAAAGAACCATAAAAATCAATGCTATCTGATAACTGATTAGCAGAATACTTTTTCGTTCCGTTTTCTATTAAAGCACATGCTGCCGATGCAACTAATGGTGTATCCTGATAATACATACCCGCCTTAAAAACAAATTCTATACGGGTCAGCTCCTGACTACCTGCATCAATAGTATGTACATGAATACCATTATCAAGCGTAAAGCTTTGTGCCTGTTGAATGGCAATGCTATCAATGGTTTTAAATTCGGGTGCTTGTGTGCGGTTTAGCATATTTATAGTTTATAATAATGGATTATCACTTGCTTTTTCTAAATACTTGTAATAAGAATCGGGAATCATAATATTAACGCCCTTACCTTTTAGTTCCAATACTTTTATTTCATTAATGGTAAAATCAATTTCTGATAGTTTAAAATTCCAAAGATAAACAACTACATCACTACAATTTTCAGATAATGCGCCGGTAGTTAATTTTACTCTTTTGGTTTTCCCATTTAAATCGTCAGCCAACCAATTTAACGGAACCCGTTTGTAGTAAACTTTTTCTTCTTTATTGTTATTTACCTGTAGTATTATATTAGCGCGTAAGGGAATGGAAACCTTATTAAACCTAATTTCAAGTTCTATTTCTATACAATTTCTTGTTTTTAGAGCAGAGTCTTTTAATCTAAAAAATTCGAAGAATTCGCCATTACCCTTAAAGATTTTTGGTGTATCAGGCATTTTGTACAACTCGCTTCTTTGTATTTTTTCTTTTCGTTTAAGTAAAGCTCTATCCCATTTATCATCAAAAGCAATTTCATCATAAAAATCTTTATAGTAAGGTTTTTCCCGTTTCATGGCAAAGTAATAATCGCAATTCATTGTCATTTGCTCTGCATCATCCATGCCATTAAGAACAAAATTCCCCCTGTAATTTAAAAAAGCATAATCCATTTCCCTAACACGATGCCCGCCAATGGTAATGACATCCTTGCTCTTTTTAGATTCATCTACTAATGCATCGTAAATAGATTTTGGGATGGTATGATAAAATGAGGAAGAGAAGTTGTGTAGGTTATACGTAATAGTAAAGAACAAAAGAGAAGGAACTAATATCATTACCGAAATCTTGCCGGATATTTTTACCGAAATAGAATCCATAAAAAAAGCAAGACCAAGCACAAAGAGTAAATAAAAAAACACCCCTGTTCTATCTTCAGGAAAATTTACATTGAGTAATTTCTTTTGGAGATAAAATGCAACGATTAAAATAACCAAAACAAGTGTATAGAATAAATTGGGGGTAAAGGTTTTATTGATTGAAACGGGTGATTTAAAAAAGGTTTTGATGGCAAAAAACAGAATAGCTGCAAAAGTTACCAGTATTAATACTTGCAGCCATATAGCATTGGTTCCGAATAGAAAGAGCATTAATGTTTTAAAAGTTACTTCCCAATAATTATCTCCGGCTCCGGCATCAAGTGAGCCATGTTCTTTATAAAAGAAAGAAAATTTTATCCAGAAAATTAATATGGCAATATTAGTAAGTTGAACAAGTATGTTTAAAGGCTTAAAGAGTAATTTGTTCTTTATTTGAAACATGAAAACATAAAACAATAAAATAGTTAGCAGCACTACTAAAATTAAATTTGCTGCCAGTGCTAATTGCAAACAAAGAGAAAAAAGAATAAACGATTTGATTTTTTTATTCTGAAAATAATCCATCAAATAGGCTAAGCCCAAAACTATACATGCAAAAGATAATCCGTAGCCACGGCACAGTTCAAAGAAATCAAGAAAGTTGATGGTAAGTATAAAGAATGTAACCAGTATTATTTTAGAGTATATTGTTTTCAGGTATTTAAAATGTTTAAAAACACCAACGCATAGCAATATGAAAGAAAGCACATTGGGTAAGCGCATAACAAACCGATGCGAACCGGCTATATGATAACAAAGGGTTGCTAAGGCACTGTTTAAAACATGATTGTTGGTATAGATATGTGCCTGGTATGGCAAGAAATCATTGGTTTGCACATAAAAGAAAAAGGTAGCTGCTTCATCATGGCTAAATGGAATAAAAAAAGCACGTAGCACAATCAATACAAATACAACAGCACTTACAAACCAAAACAGTTTATTAAAATTAGCTTCTATGTAGTTTGTTATTTTCAACGATTACTTCTTCAAATAATAAAGAGTAGAACAGTTTTCTTTCTTTAATATTTTATTGGCTATGTCTTTAATGCCTTCAGCAGTTACCTGTTGGTACTTTTCGGTTTCTTCGTTAATTAAGTTGGCATCGCCCAACAATTCAGATATGGCAAGGTTAGTAGCCTTGTTCAGCACATCAGCTTCCGAGAAAATAATAGTAGATTCTGTTTTGTTTTTGCATTTCTGCAATTCATCGGCAGCTACCAATTCTATTTTTAGTTTTTGCAACTCAGCTTCAATACCTTGTTCTGCCTGCTCGGTAGATACCCCATCACTTAACTTGCCTGATATAACAAACAAACCTTTATCAAAATCACCCATCACATAGGCGTTAATTTCAGAGAAGAGTTTTTTATCTTTTATTAATGTCTTATACAAGCGGGATGAGTTTCCACGCGATAATATATCCGACATAATATCTATCGTATGATATTCCTTATCTACCCGTGCGCACATGTGGTAGGCTTTATAAATAGCATCTTGCGGCACATCTCTATGCACAGTATGTTTGCGCTCTTCTGTTTGTATAGGCTCTTCAGGGAGGTTGTGTATGGTGGCTTCTCCAGCAGGAATAGGCTCAAACCATTTCTCGGTAAGTTTTATCACATTCTCTCTGTCCACATTTCCGGCAACAACTAATATGGCATTGGCCGGACAATAATGCTTTTTAAAGAAAGCCTTTACATCACCCATCACCGCATTTTCTATATGCGATATTTCTTTGCCAATGGTGCTCCATTTATAGGGATGCACTTTATATGCCAAAGGGCGCAATAGCAGCCACACATCGCCATAAGGCTGATTGAGGTAACGCTGTTTAAACTCTTCAATAACCACGCTGCGCTGCACTTCCAGACTTTTATCGGTAAAGGCAAGGCTCAGCATCCTATCGCTCTCCAGCCAAAAAGCAGTTTCTAAATTGGCTGCCGGCACCGTACAATAGTAGTTTGTTATATCGTTGGTGGTAAAGGCGTTGTTCTCTCCACCCACCAGTTGCAAAGGCTCATCGTAGTTGGGTATGTTTATGCTGCCGCCAAACATCAGGTGTTCAAACAAATGCGCAAAGCCCGTTTTACTTTCATCCTCATCGCGTGCACCCACGTTGTATAAAATATTTACACAAGCCATAGGCGTACTTTTATCGGTATGTATAATAAGCGTGAGCTTATTCTTTAAGGTAAATTTCTCAAATTGAATCATGCCACGAAAGTAGCAAAGTTTTCAGCCTATTATCAAAGGGTTTATTGCACCATTCTCCCACCCCTATCTATAAAAATCCCCGATATTAGGATGACAAAGACAAAACGCCCGAATAGAATTTTACTTAGGAGTCCATGTTTTAATTTTATCAGCAATTGCTTTGCTTGTCTTTCTGTCGTCTCTAATATACCAGTTAATAGATTGCTGAGTAGTTGTTTTATCATCGTTATAATGAAAGAACATGAGGGCTTTAACAGCGGGATACTTGGTTGGTATATCCGTTAAGGCATCGGCAAACCATTGACTGCGGTTTCCGCCAACATCCAAACAACCAAACTCGGTTAGTATAATAGGTTTTTTAAACTTTGCAAGGTCTTTATAGTAGTTGCCAAATATCTCTTTAAAAGACCACCACTTAGACCAAGAGGCTACTGTGCCGTAGTTTAACGTACCTATACCCACATAATCCACATAGGCATCGCCCGGATAAAAGGCATCAAAATAACCATAGGCAGGGTGTGGCGACCATACCCAAATAACATTGGTAGCACCTGCCGCTTTAAACACCTGCCGGATATATCTCCATGCATTAATAAAATCTTTGGCAGAATTGTTTTGTGGACCCCATGGATAACGATAAGGGTCGTTCATCTCGTGTCCAACCCTAAGAAAAATAGGTTGCTTTATTTTTGCAGCCTCAGTGGCCCATTTTGAAATATAAGTATCATACAAACCTTTATTAATATCATTTAATCCCCCTTTATCGCGCACTTCTGCTTTGCGTAACTGAGGGTTTTTATCGGCATCAAAATCGCTTAACCAGGGTTCCCAGGTAATAACAGGCAAAGAACCTAACTCTATAATATCTTCTACCTGAAGTTTGGGGAATTCTTCTTCTGTCTTGCTTCCCCACGCAGTATAAATATGTATTAAAGGAAAGGTGGTTTTAAGCGTATCTTCTAAACTAACCACACTCTCAAAAGATTCTTTGGTTTGGTTATCATAAGCACCTAATAAAATTGTTTTAGGGTCTTTCAATAAAACAGGGTTGGTTTTATAAGCTTCAAACCATTTTAATTTATCACTTCGCTTTACTTCTCTTTGCGCAATAATAACTTTCTTTTCTACTTTATTTACCACATCACCTGTATAAGAAAAGAAATCTTCTAAAGGTCCTTTTGTTTTTTTACCTACAAAAGATAAAGAAAGCACAATAGCAATCCCAATAATAAGTGCTACGAAGGTGGAAATAATTCTGAATTTTTTCGTCATGATTTATCTGTTATTTTAATTTTAGTTAAGTCAACTTTATCCCAGGCATCTTCTTCGGTTAACCGGTTCGCTTCTAAAGCAGCTAATATGCCGCCAATCGACATCATAAATGCTATAAAAGCAAAACCAAGCATACCCCATGTTTTCTCGGCAGTAAGCACCAACTGACTTTCGGGCATATAAAACCTGCGATAGGTTAGTACTGAAAACGCTGCCACAATAAACAGCACCGCATGTACTACCAATGGTCTGGCAAAAGGAGTAAAATAACCTCTTACTGCTTTTTTGGCTGTGGGTATATAAGGTATATCCGCATTAACCAATGCCAGCAAAAATCCTAAAGAATAAACAGGCCAACAGGCAAGTTTTAAAACCATACCCCGCCAGTGCAATCCTCGTTCGGTTTTAGTATCACTCATCCATTGTTGCATGTATAAATAAATTACAATGGCAAAAAAGGCTACCAAAGAACCCCGTTGCAAAAACTCTACAAACGACATTTGTGCAGGGAGAATGTTTGTTGCAAAAAACAGAAATGGAATGAATACAAAGAAGAAAGCGGTTATGCCCGCCAAGTAATAAGTGCCTATGGTGAGGTAAGATAGCTTTTGCCAGAAGCTTAATTTGGTAAACAACTTAGGCACTTCAACAAAAGTAACTTCAAAAACACCTCTTGCCCATTTAAGCTGTTGTTTGCAAAATGAACCAAAGTCTTCGGGTACAAGACCTCTGCTTACTACTACCGGATTATAAATAGATTTCCATCCGGCGGCATGTATGCGAATAGATGTAATTAAATCTTCTGCCAACCCAATGCCATGTCCACCAATACTTTCTAATGCTTTTCTTCTAAAGGTGCAATTAGCCCCAATAGCCACACTGCAACCATATCCATGTAACGACATTTGTGTCGGTCCATAAAAGGTATAGGTTTGTTCTGCTGCACCTAATGCCGTAAAAGAACGGTACTGGTTATAATATGCCTGAGATACCTGTACAAAGCCAACCTTTTCATCTTTAAAAAAGCCTAACGTATTATCTAAAAAATTAGGAAAGGGTATATGGTCGGGGTCCATGACCAAAATAAAATCTTCCTTAACTAGTTTTAATGCACCGTTTATTTTTCCTGCCTTGGCACCCGGCAAGCCCACCAGTTCAAGCCAAACCGCTCCGTTCTTTTCGGCTACTTCTTTAAAAGCCGGATTGCGGGTATCATCCAACAAATACGTAGTATGCGGATAGGTAATGTTTTTACAAGCAGCTAGTGTCTTTTCAAACATAGCCAAAGGTTCTCCTGGAGAGCTGGTAGTAAAGATAGCCACGCTTAAACCAGGTATAGCGGCAACAGGTTCTTGTTTTTTAATGCCGAGGTAATTTATCCAGATTAAAATCAACCGGGCAATGCCGTACCAAAATAACAAACTCAATAAAATAAATAACCATATATTGCCAATGTGTTCTTCTCTAAACCACCAGTCGGCAAACAGCAATACGCTAACTATACCTGCCGTAACCAATACAACCAGTATAAAGCGTTGCGTATTACTTACTGCTTTTGCTTGCGTGTAATGCCACAAGTTATCAAAGCCACTTTTTGCCATCTAAAAAAACTATCTTTAAGGTTAAGCCTGCACTCCAGTAAGTATAAAAGAAAGTTACGCGGTATGTATAATCAGCTCTAAGGTTTAGCTTTTTGTTTAACTGAAAAGCCATAAAGGCATTAGTTTCAAATGGCGTATAATTTTTGTTTGCATACCCTCTGTTGATGAAAAGCTCTCCGCTATTGTTTTTGTCAAGAAATAAATAGGGATTCTGCGTATAAGCATATACACCTAGATTGGCATTAACTCCTGCATCTATTTTCTTTGAAGGATGCAAGGCAACAGACGCTAATGCCGAATGAATGTTTTGATGGTTGGGTGTAAAGTAAGGGTTATATATGCCTGTGATGGAGGTTGTGGTAAGGTAGTTGGCAACAATGGTAGAAACAGATTGAGTAGCATCATACCTGTTATCTTTAGAGTTACTAAAGCTGTATGCATAACCTAAACGCAATTCTATAAAAGGCACATGTACCAAAGGTGGCGTAAATACCCATCCATATAAAGCATAGGTATAATTATTATCTTTAAATTGGTTATAATCAAAATTAAGTTTTCCGTTCCACGAAGCAGTGTTTTGCCAGGCTAACGACGAAGCATAATGTGTGAAATAACAAATGGTATCTAAACTTTTTATGGTGTTATAATAAGGTCTGTATTCTACTTGCGCATCCATAATTAGTTTTCGGGTAATGTTTTTCTTTATATAAATATTCCCCGTTAAACTTGTATTAGGGCGGTAAGTGCCATTAAATACACCTATATCAAACAAAGCCTCTGCGTTAATTTTATTGAATATAAATTTATTCCCTAACTGAAACCACTGTGCGTTAAAGGTAGTAGTGCCGCTGGTAAAAAAAGGAGTTAAAAGATTCAACCGTAAATTAAGCATGGTGTTAACAGCCCAACCTACCTCCATAGCCGGAGTTGTTTTTTGTATCGGTTGATTATCGGAATAATATTGCGTGCTTAGTTTAACCCAAGGCGCTTTTGCGGCAACAATATCATTGTTAAGTTGTTTTACTTTAACAGTAGTATCTTTTTTATAGATGTACGTTATGCTATCGTATGCAGCTGTATAATTACCCAGCCAATAGGTAATCTTAGCCAGTAAAAAGGTAGCTTCTTTGCCTACCAGATTATTTTTTCTTAAGGTTAGTAGGAGTTTAGAAGCTTCATTCATATTACCCATTTCTATCAACTCCTTTACGTAATCTATTTGCAGATATAAATTATCGGGTTTTAGTTTAATGGCTTTTATATATAGTCGTTTAGCATGTTTATATTTCTTTAACCACCGTTCAGTTAACGCATAAACCCAAAGTACGTTAAAGTCATTAGGATGAGATTTTGAATAGACAGCAAGCAGTTTCTCTGCCTTGCTGAATTCTTTATTATCATTCATAGCCTTTGATAATTGAAGGGTATCTCTATTTGATTGGGAGAAAAGCAGTTTTGATAAGAGTAAAAAAACAGTTATAAGAACAATATAATTCCTGCTTTTAATAAAGTTAGTAAAATGGAAACCCACAGCCTTCCTCAAGTTTTCTATTTTAATATGTAGCCTGAAAAAAATAGTTGGTGAATATATAAGAAAAGGTACTATTGGCTATATATTTAAAAACAAAACAAACTAAATAGAAGGATGAAAATAGGCAAACGTGTAATTTGTGCAGGTAAAAAAGTGGCCATAAATTTAGAATAGAGGTTAATATTGTCTATATTTCTGTTATCAATATCAAATCCCTTGTTTTTGTTCCGTCCAAAAGAAAAATATCTATAAATATACTTCAGTTTTCCTTTTCAATGTCGCAATATTCCACTAATAAAGCCCATTTAAAAATGGGCTTTATGTGTATAAAACTAATATTTAGTACTTACTATTTTTGAATAGTAATTTTAGTTTTGCTTAAACCATTACCATTATCAATAATCATGAGATACATGCCAGATGTAAGAGCTGATGTATTTATAGAATTAACATTGGATGAGTTGATATTCTGAGCTAATACTTCTCTACCTAAAGCATCCATAAGCTTTAAACTAGCATTATCATAATCAGCACTAACATTTACATAAACAGTATTTGATGCAGGATTGGGAAAAACAGATACAAACGATTTATTACTGAAATTAACCTGTGTAATATTAGCATAATGAGAATTACCATTACGATCCGTTTGTGTTAAACGATAGTAATTAATCCCATCATAAGGATTCATATCATATGTTTTATAATTTAACTTAATATTACTATTTCCATTAAATGCTTCTGAAGGAATTTGTTTTAAGAAATTAAAATTAATACCATCCTTACTTTTATCTATTGTAAAATAACTGTTGTTAACTTCTGTTTCTGTTGCCCAGTTTAAATCAACCGTATTATTGACAGGTGCAGCAGAAAAATATAATAATGTTATTGGTAAAGGGTTTGTAGTGGGCGAAGAAGAAGCCAGTGTAAAAGGGCTGAAGTTAGTAACTGGCGCACTGGTTATAATTGTTCCTGTTGTTGTATTACCAGTAGTACCTCCATTGCCTTGGTTTGCCCAATTGTTACTTCCTGCATCCCAGCGAGCTACCAATAAAGAGGGTAAATCAGTAACCCCACAACTATTAGTATTCCAACTTAGTGTAACATTCACATTAGATGTGCCCCCCGTCCGGTTTAATATCCAATATTCACATCCACTCAAATGGTCTATACCCAAATCCCAGTTGGCTGTAGTATAACTTAAATATGGATTTGAATAATAATATTGGGCGGTAAAATTATCGGTTGTTAAGGAAGGTGCTGAAATAGCAATTGGTCTGTATAAATTATCACCACCCACAGGAAAAGTAAATGCCTGATTGCCATATTTTACAATTGGTCCGATAACAAAGCCCGTATTACTTGCACCAGAGGTTGTAGCTCCGTTTAATATTTGAAGCGTTGCATTTTGAGTAATGATACCTGTTGTAAAATTCAAATTATTACTAACTTGATTTGTTCCTGAAGACATTGTTACACCTGTTGAATTATTAATATTTAAATTATAAAATGCTTGTGTAGAAGAACAACTCATGGTTGTGGCTGTAGTACCATCCATATTTACAGTACTGTTATTAGCAATAAAACTACCTCCATTATTCCAGTTACCATACACATCAAGTGTATAGGTACTATTTATAGTTAAACTTGCCGATGGAATAGCATCATTATAAGTACCGGCTGCTATAGCCGGGCTAATGGTAAGATTAAGGCATTGAGCACCCGTATTATTTATTACCGGCATATTCTCTGGGCCGGCTGCAGGTATAATAACATTTGTTGTAGATGTAGGTATTCCACCTCCGCCTCCACACCAGTTAGAAGCAGTAAACCAATCTGTACTGGTTCCTCCATTCCACGTATAAGTGGTAGCAGATGTAGCTGCTACACTAAAAGTTACACCTAATTGAGAGCCGCCTCCACCCTGAACAAGTTTAACCTCAACAGTTGAAGCAGAATTCAAATCACCTACCCACACAGCTGTATGTGCATCACAACAACCATTGGTATGCTGAGCGACCTGAGTACCGTTGATATATAAATAAAAATAATCATCGTGGTCAGTAATATTTATAGAGTATGTACCACAGGTAAAATTAGAACGCTTATAACTCAAGCTAAAGTTAGTTGAAGGCATAGTACAACCAATATACCCGTTGCCATAAGCACTAGTTGTTGCAGTAGAAGGAATGCAAAGACCTGTTGCACTAGACCATCGGTTTGTAGTATTAAAATTATATCCGGTTGTTCCCTGTCCAATGTCTGTATAATACCCATAATAGTTAGTTTCTGTTTGATCTCCGTAGCAATAAACATTCCATGTATTTGTAGGGAAAACCGTTGGAGAAGCTAATGGTAAAACAGTTATCGTACTGGTAGCATTAACCGTTGCACAATTATTATTTCCGGCAACAGTATAGGTTGTTGTTACGGTAGGAGAGGCAACTACAGAATAACCGGTAGTAGTGCTTAAACCTGCCGACGGTGACCAAGAATATGTGTTAGCACCTCCTGCCGTTAAAGTATAGGTACCATTTATAGAGCAAGAAGTAGTTGCTGCAGTTGGTGATACGGTTGTAGTTGGTAATGGGTTTACGGTAATGAGCACATTAGCCGAGGCGCTACAAGTAGTAACAGGATCTGTAACCGTACAAGTATATGTCTCTGTAACTGTAGGCGAAGCAACAGACGTTGTTCCTGTTGTTGTTGAAAGCGTACCATCGTTAGGTGTCCATACGTAATTAGCACCAGTAATATTAGGGCTGGCTGTTAATGTTGTTGATGAAGTGGCACATATAGTTACCGGTGTGCTAAGTATTGGATAGGTAATAGGGTTAAATGTAACCTGCATTTGACCGGGTCCCCCATAGTTTATTAATCTAAACTCTAAAGTGGTTGTTGGCCCAATAAATCCCTGCCAAACACCTGTTTGAGTAGTTGTAGTATAAGCTCCGTTATTAAATACTTGTACACCATTTACCCAAAAACTAAGGGCATCGTCCTGATAATTTATATCCACAGAGTAGTACCCGCAAGGCGTGTTTGTTCTCCTAAAGCTTATAGACCATTCTGTTTCTCCCATGGAACAACCACTATAAGCTAAGCCGGTTGATGTGTTGGTACAAGTAGATGGTCCACTGCTATTAACCCAACGCGTAGTGGTATTATAACTTAGATTGTTTTCGGTGTAGTAACCATAATAATCATTAAAGGTGGTGTTGTAGTTGCAATAAGCATTCCACACATTGTTTCCAAAGGTTGTATAAGAAGGTGTTGCAGGTGGTGTTTGTACTGTTATTGTAGTACTTGCATTTACAGTAGAGCAGTTATTGGAACCGCTTACAGTATATGTTGTAGTTACCGTAGGATTTGCTACCACCGAGTAACCATTTGCAGAACTAAGCCCTGTTGTTGGAGACCAAGTATATGTATAAGCACCGCCTGCTGTTAAGGTTGCTGTATTTACTCCCGAACAAATTGCCGTTGGCGTATAACTATCAGCTGCTGAATAAGAAGGTAAGGTTGCCGAAACTGTAGTGGTTGGAGCAGGATTAGTGGTAATAGTTATAGTATTTGTAAGAGCGCAGCCTGTAGCTGTAAGCGTATTATTATCTGTGGCACTAAGTGTATAAACTGTAGTGGCAGTTGGTGTTATTGTAACAGAAAGACTTCCTGTTGAAGGACTTACTGTAGAAGCGGGAGCCCAGGAATAAGTAAAACCGGTTGTATAGCTATTTGCAGCAGTAACATTAGCTGAAGTACCTGCACAAACTGTAATAGGTGTTGGCATAGTTAAACCACCTGCCGGGGTAACAAAGTTAGCTTCTAATTGACCTGGACCATAATCATTACTATATCTTATTTCTACAGTAGTTGTAGGAGATATAAAACCTTCCCATACATTTGGCTCTGCTGTACAACAAGAGCTTGTATAAGTTGCTACTGCTGTTCCGTTTATTAAAACAATTACATTATCATCATAATCACCAATATCAATTTCATAATATCCGCATGGGATACCTGTTCTTATATATCTTATTCCATATAATACACTTCCAAAAGGGCAACCGGCATAAGCATTACCAGAAGCAGTATTAGCTGTACTAGGACTTGCAGAAGTACCATACCTCAATGGAGTATTTATGTTCAAATTATTTTCGGTATAATACCCCAAATAGTTGGTGGTATAATTGCGATAACCACTATAACAATATGCATTCCAAAAACCATTACCGGGAGTACCAACACCACCGGCAGGAGCAGATGACGCATAAATAGAAAGATTGTTTGTGGTAGTTGGACTCGTTATTCCATTTGCATTTGTTACTGTACTAGAGCTAACCACCTCTATCAAATAACCCGTCCCCGCAGGGGTTCCTGCTGGTATAGTGCAGGTAATATTTCCACCTCCGGTAGCTGTTACAGAGCCTATAGCCACAGGGCTTGCAAAGCTACCTGACGCATTAGATAATTGAGCCGTAAATACATTACCTGCCGGAAATGTACAAGGTACTGTATAAGCCAAAGTAAATATTTCGCTCTGACAAGAATCGCCTAAAGTAGTGGTAGGAGCATTAATTGTTAGTGGATTTATGGTAAAACCATACCCATTATCTGTAGTAGTAGTTGAGGAAGGGTTTGAACTGATAACACGTATTCTATATAAAGAACTTGAAGTAGCAACATAAGGTAAAGTTGCCGCAATAGTACCCTGGGTTGTAGCTGTTCTTGTTCCAATAGTTGTAACTCCTGAAGCAAAACTTCCGGAAGAGTTAGACAACTGAGCCGTAAAAACATTGGCTGTAGGAGCATTAGAATAAGTACCTGTTATGGTAAAGGTAACATTAACAGCTGCACCGCTGCAATAAGGGGAACTTCCGCTTAATAAGGTAACCGTTGTTGTTTGCGAAAAACCTATTGAGCCATTTAATAAAAATAACCCAACTACTAAAAACAGTAATTTGTTTTTGAGAAACAGAAAGTAATTTTTACCCATACAAATAAGTTTAAAATTTGTTAAATTTAACAATAGTAGTTAGTGAAGTAAATTTACATGTGTAATATTTATTACATTTTAGACGAAAGCTATCTAATTGAAGATGAGTTAATATGCTCATTTCTCCTAATAAATATATTTCTCATTTTCCTTTTTAATATGGTACAAAATTTGTACCTTTCATCTATCAAATATAAAGCCATGATTGCTATAGCCGTTTTAAAAATGCCCCGTTGTATGGGCGATAAGATTATCAGAGCAAATAAGATTCTTAATCTTTTGCAGAACAATACTTATCTCATTGCGCATTGGAACCCTGATGCGGTAAGCCTTGCCGATTTTGAAACCCATGTACAAAACTTTATTGATGCAGAAGTAAATACTAAACTGCGCACTATTGGTTTAGTTGCTTTGCGCAATACCGCACTTGCGCTGCTAATGCAGGATTTGAAGCAGCTATGCAGCATGGTGCAGGGCATTGCCAATCAAATGCCCGAGGCTGCACAAGCGGTTATAGAAAGTGCGGGTTTTGGTGTAAAAACAAGCGGACACCGCCCCAAACACATAAACGCTGCTTACAATACACAGGTAGCAGGCATTGTGAAACTAACTGCCGAGGGTATGCGTGCGCACGAATGGCAAATGAGTAAAGACCAAATAAACATTATAAGCCTGCCTTCTACCAACAATGCGCAAACCTATGTAAAGGATTTAACGCCCGGCGATGTTTGGTACTTTAGAATGCATAAAGTAAACACCAAAAAGATGACCTACAACTGGAGCCCTTGGATAAAACTATTCATCAGTGCGGGCGGAAGAGTAGCTAAAGGCATTTCATCAACCGGTGTTTCGGGCAGTATAGCTGCTTAGTAAAACCTTCCCCTTATTCTTTATCTAATGCAAGGTCTTCTTTAAAGCAGACTAAGCAAAATCATGCGCGTATTAAAGCAAATGCAACAGTTTGCTTGTTGTTTTCCACACGTATGAAGGTAATTGTAACAATAACACTATAATGTTTAATACGTGTTAACGTTTTTGTTACACAAACTATTTGACGTATGATGCGTATTGATGTAAATGTTACACTAACTACTTAACGTGTGGCACGTATTAACGTTTTTGTAACAATAACTACTTAACGGATGAAGTGTATTAAAGTAAATGTTACACTAACTACGTAACGCACAGTATGTATAAATGTTTTTGTAACAATAACTACAATACCCATGTATAATGTTAAAGTACTTGTAAAAAACACCTCTTTATGTTTAAAAAGAGTGCTAGCTTTACTTAATCAACCTTTAATGCTTTACTAAGTGAGCTTATATTTTTCTTTATATTTGTTCATCATGAAGAAGCTAAGCTCGCTTTTAACTATTAACTTCTTTCTTATTAGTGCAGCTTTCCTTGCTCAGCAAAATAACTCTGCTTCTTTACTTAATAAAGCAGATTCTATTTACTTCTCTAATCCTGATTCATCTTACACACTAAGTTGCCTTGCCGAAGACTATGCAAAGAAAGCCAATGATAAAACAGCTTTAGCAAAAGCTTATTTATACAAAGGCAGATACTTTCTATTAAAATCTGATTTGGAAGAAGCCGACGTGCTTGTAAACAAATCGCTTACATTGTATAAAGATGTTTCTGATTGGAATGGCTTGGCCTATGCCAGTAAACTAAAAGCTATTCTTGAAAAAAGACTTGGTAATAATAAACAAGCAACTGCTTATACTGAGGAAGCTGTGAGTTTGTATAAAAAAGTAAACGACACAAAAGGTACAGTTTCAGGGTTATTAAATCTATCGTTAGATTATATAGATAATAAACAATATGATAAGGCAGAGGAAGTGCTAAATGAAGTTGAAAACTATATAAAACAGGTATCTGCAAGTAATATGTATTACTATTATCAGAACAAAGGGAAACTGAAACTTGCTTTAAACAAATACCCTGCCGCCATTACCGATTTTAGCAAAGCGCTTGAGGTAGCCGAAGCACAGCAAATGGTAGACAGTAAAGCCACCATACTTACGCATCTTGCCAAAGCTTATCGTTTAAACAAACAAACGGTAGATGCCGCCCATTATATTAACGAAAGCAAAGAAATAGCCGAAAAAAACAAACTGGATAATGAACTGAGCGATGCTTATGAGGAGTTGATATTATTGCAAAGAGACTTGGGCAATTACAAAGAGGCGTTTGAATATCTTTTACTTCAAAACAGTTTAAAAAGCAAGATGGTTAACATTGAAAAGATAAATCATATTTCGATGTTAGAAAAAAAATTGGCTTTAAGCGAGAAACAAAAGGAAATTGAACAAGAGAAACTGAAAGCACAGCATGCTAAAGAAAACAGCGAGCAACTGATGTACTTAGCTGGTTGTATTACACTTGTTGCTTTATTAGCTATCTTTATGTTTATACGCACCCGAAAACTGCATAGAAAGATTATTATTCAAAATAAAAAATTAGAACTAAAAAACCACATTATTGAAGAAAAGCAAAAAGAAATATTAGACTCCATTCATTACGCAAAGCGAATTCAAAATGCTTTAATAACTTCCGAAAGGTCTATAGATAATAGTTTAAAAAAATTAATGAAGGGTAAATAGATGAAGAAATTGCTTTACATAACTCTTCTTGTTTCGGTTATAACGCAGCAATCTGTTGCACAAAAAACAGATTCGCTATGGAGGGCATATACTGATAAAACCAATGCAGATACAAATCGCTTAAATGCTATAAATAGTCTCGTTAGGTTTTATCTAAACAATAATCCTGATACAGGTGCTGTTATTGCGCAACAGGAATTGAAACTTGCTAATTCTCTTTCTGATGGAAAAGGAAAGAAGTGGGCTGCTAAGGCTTATAGAAGTATAGGCGTATCATATCATATTAAAGCTAATTTCCAAAAAGCATCCGAAAACTATTTAATGGCATTAAAAATCTTCGAAGAAATAAACGATAAAAAGGGTATAGGGCAATGCTATACAAACATTGGGAATGTTTATGCAGACCAGTCGAACTATATTAAATCGCTAAATTATTATCTTAAGTCTTTAAAAATAAGAGAAGAAATGCACGATAAAACAGGGATGGCAGATTGCTATACTAATATTGGCATAATTTATCAAAATCAAACTGATTACGGTAAAGCGCTGGATTATTATTCGAAAACATTAAAAATTCAGGAAGAGCTTTCAGATAAAGTTGGAATAGCAAATGCCTACGGCAATATTGGTGTGGTTTATTGGTATAAAAAAGAATATTCTAAGGCTAACGAATTTTATTTAAAGCAACTTAAAACATGTGAAGAAATTGGAGATAAAAAAGGAATATCAAACTGTTATAATAATATTGGTACCGTATATCAAAATCAAACCAATTATAAAACAGCAATAGAGTTTTATAACAAAGCTTTAAAAACACTTAAAGAAACAGGAGACAAACAGGCTTCGGGGCTTTGCTATAATAATATGGCTGAAGTATATAATCTAACCTTAGAATATAAAACAGCATTAAAATATATTGATTCTTCTCTGCAAATAAGCAGAGAAATTGGAGACATTAATCAAGAACGTTTAGCTTATCAAAACTTAGCTACCATTTATTTTAAAACAGGCAGATATAAAGAAGCGTATGAAAGTCATGTAAAGTTTAAAGCTTTAACCGATAGCATCTTCAATACCGATAACAGCAAACAGCTGGGTGATATGAAAACACAATTTGAAGTAGAAAAGAAAGAAGCTGAATTAAAAGTTAAATCTGATGCCGAACAGGAAAAACTAAAAACAGTTTCATTAGAAGAAAAGAAAAGACAACAGGTTATTATAGTAGCCGTTGCAGGGGTTTTACTACTGGTAGTTATTTTCTCTTTATTCTTATATAAACGATTTAAAGTAACCGAAAGACAAAAGGTAATTATAGAAAAGCAAAAAGAAAGAGTTGATGAAGCCTATAATCAACTGCATGAAAAAAATAAAGAAGTAATGGATAGTATTAGATATGCTAAAAGAATTCAAACGGCACTAATTACTTCCGAAAAGTATATCAACAATACTTTAAACAGGTTGATGAAGAATAATTAGGAAGTGTTATTTTCTACTTCCCTTTGACTATACCAATTACTTTATCGGGATAATCACTTATCAAGCCATCTACTTTTAGCTTAAGCATATGTTCAATATCTGCTTTATCATTCACCGTCCAGGGAATAAGTTGTATGTTTTTTTGATGACAGGCAGTTACCAAACTATCATTAACTAATTTGAAGTAAGGAGAATAGATGTCAGGTATAAATCCCAGCAGGCTTATATTCTTATCAAAACCTTTTAAGTTCTCTACAAGGAAAGCTGTTTTAACCGGATAGTTTTTTTGATGTATATATTGCAATACTCTTACATCAAATGATTGAAGAATAACTCTGTCCAATATATTTTTACTCTTTAACAATTTATACACCATATCTGTATAAACAGAAGGTATGGGATGAAACTCATTATCTGTTTCAACTTCTGATTTTATTTCTACATTATAGTTTACGGGCTTTAATTTTTTAGTGGCTATGTATTTCTCAACCGTATCAATTACATCAAGAAGCAGTGGCTTGTATACTTGTAATTTTTGTTGTTCTTTAAAACGGGGATGAATCTTTGTTCCGCAATCGCATTGCTTTACCTCTGTATAATCCATCTTATAAATATTATAAGACTTCTCTTGCGACTCTTTAATATCTTCTCCCTTGGCATTCTTGCATATCTCATGATTTAAAAAAGGTTCGTGAGATACCACTACCTTGTTGTCTTTGGTAATTACTACATCCATTTCTAAGGTAGTAACCCCAATATCAAGCGCTTTTATAAAAGCAGGTATAGTGTTCTCCGGCAATAAACCTCTGCAACCACGGTGACCTTCTACATCAATTGCAACTTGCGCATTTGTTGTAATAGAAATTAAAAGATAGATTAGGACTAAAGTGCTTTTTTTCATTTAGAAGCCTGTTTAAATTTCATTTAAGAGTTCTTTATGCTTTCTTTTTCCTTGACGAAAAAGAAACAGGGCAAAGATGCAAAGGCATCTTTGAGCCAGTATGTGTGGCAGGTATTCAAGACCAAACGATCTGCCCCGCACAAAGCCACTCTGCTCCGCGTTTGGTCGGGCTTGCGCTCGGTTTTCAGATTATGATGGTTAGGTAAACCCGGGGCAGGTGTCCACGAACGGAGCGAACTTGAGTGCAGACAAGCCAAGCAGGGCAGCCTGTGCGCCAGTCGAAACGAAAGTTGGCGTTCGTGGTGGCTTTTTGAATACTTTTTTGCAGCAGAAAAAAGTATTAAATAAAAAAATCCTATTAAAATTTTAAACAGGTTATTATATATCACAATCATTAGGTTCTATATGAATAAGTACATCTGCCAGTTGGGGCAACTCTTTTATTAAATGTTCCTTTAATTTATGAGCTATATCGTGCCCTTCTTTAACGGTAATGGTTGAGCTTACCAATACGTGCAAATCAACATGAAACTTCATTCCGGTTTTTCTTACCAAACATTTCTCTGTGGCTACCACTCCTTCAACGGTTAAAGACACACGACGTATATCTGCAATTAAATCATCATACAATTGCTCATCCATAATCTCGCCCAATGCAGGACGAAATATATGATACGCATTATATACAATAATGATGGCAGCTACCAAAGCAGCCCAGTCATCGGCGGTTTCATAACCTTTGCCAAACAGAAGAGAAATAGAAATACCTATAAAAACAGTTAATGATGTTATGGCATCTGCACGGTGATGTCCTGCAT
>CAJCJB010000017.1 GCA_903970545.1 Candidatus Saccharimonadota bacterium
CCGCCTGTGGTTTATTAAAACAAAAAGACGAAATAGCCGCCGCAGTATAATCTCCTATGCCTTTCAGCTTTTTTAATTCGTTATAATCTTTCGGAAAAACACCTTCATAGTTTTTCACAATATCTTTTGCAGCCTCATGCAAGTTTCTCGCTCTCGAATAATATCCTAACCCCTGCCATAGTTTTAAAATCTTTTGCTCAGGTGCTTTTGCTAAATCATGCACTGTTGGAAACTCTTTTACAAAGTTCATATAATAAGGCAAACCTTGTGCAACTCTCGTTTGTTGCAAAATGACCTCTGATAACCAAACCCTATATGGGTCAGTGATATTTCGCCAGGGCAAATCACGTTTATTTTGTTTAAACCATATTATCAGTTTCTCACTAATCATTTTGCTCGGCCCGCAAAACTACTAATCTTTTAATCTCCAAGACTATTCCGTACACTCTCCTAATGCCATTCCCAAATAATCAAGCCAACAAAACTATCTAAAATAAACGGAATTAGGGACTTAAAGACTTAACCACTATCTTTGACTTTAACTATAAAGTCAAAGATATGATAGAAAAAAGAGATTTTACAATGGCAACATTAATAACACTTATACCTTGTTTAATTGATTTAAACGAGTGTTCTATTTTAGGAAAGATTTTAATTTGGTTTTTATGTATTCTTCCTGTTTTAATTTATGGTTACATACAAATAGATAAAAATAAAAAAGAATCGACATATACAAAGTTGATTATGAAGTTTTCTCAATTTTCAAACACCTATCTTTTGCAGTATAATGATAACTTACTTAAAGAAGATAAGTTATCGGACGAAGATAAATTGAAATTTAAAAAAAATGTTCAACTTATGACCGAACAATTTGATTATAAAGAGCGAAAGGAATTAAAGGAACTTAAAAACTTTATAACGAACTTTGATAATGAAAGCCATGAGATTAATTCTTTTTTAAAATTAAATGTTATTCCTTTATTAAATATACTTATTGAGGAAATTGAAAAAAGCGAATTTAAGTTTAGTACCGCTAAACATACTGAACATTTATTATTAGATAAATCAAAAGAAGATGAACATAATAGAAATAGCAAATAAGTTTCCAACTGAACGAAAAGCAGTAATGTATTTTGAAAAAATACGTTGGGGCAAAGAAATTAAATGTCCTTATTGCGGACATAATTCTGTAAGTAAACACGACTGGCAACATAGGCATAGATGTTATAAATGTACAAAAGCCTTTTCAGTTACCGTAAAAACACAGTTACACCATACAAGAGTACCTTTACAAAAATGGTTGTATGCTTTTGGTATTATTTCAGATGCTAAGAAGGGTTTATCTGCTTTACAATTACAGAGAAATTTAGGCGGTATGGATTATAAAACAGTTCATAAACTATACCTCAAAACCCGTCAATTAATGGCAATGGATACAAACCAACCTGACCAATTAAAAGGAATTGTTGAAATTGATGAAACTTATATCGGAGGTAAGCCGAGGCGATTTTCGGCACTTTCTCGTGAGACTTCAAAGATTAGACCTTATGAGCCGGAGTTAGATGAACAAATTAAGGAGCTAAAGAAAAAAGGCGTTAATTTTAAAACAGGTAAAAAAAGCCCTGCAAAACCCGATTTAGTTTCTAAGGCAGGCAGGGGAACCAATAATATTCCTGTTGTTGGTGCGGTTCAAAGAAATGGCGATGTAGTTGCCGAAGTAATGAACGGTTTAACTCATAAAAAGATAAAAGACTTTGTTCAGGAATATATAAAAGAACAAAAATCTACCCTTGTATCTGACCAAGCCCCACTTTATACAAGGATAGATTCTATAATAGACCACATTGCTATTAATCATAAAAGGATGTACTCATATAAAGGAGTAAACACAAACAGTATAGAGAGTTTTTGGGCAATTATAAAAAGAGGTATTATAGGGCAATACCACCATGTTAGTACGAGGCATTTACCTGATTATATCGCTGAATTTGTGTTTAAATACAATAATCGAAAGGTAGATGATATGTTTGAAACTTTAGTTAAAAACTCAATGGAAGCAGTATGAATACACTAAGTAGTCGTTATCTCCCTAATTCCGAAAATAAATTTTAACCTATTAAAAAACAGCTTATTACAATTTAAAGTAAAAAAATAATCTAACACAAGGGTTACTTTTTCCTTTTTAGGGAATAGACGCAAGATAGCTGTTAAAAAGGTTCATGAAAAAAGTAAGCGTTATATTAATTCTAAGTGTAATGGTAACTTTTTTTGCTGCTTGTGGTCCTTCTGAAACTGAAAAAAAAGCAGAAGAGGAAAAAGTGCAACATGAAGCTGATTCTATCAAAACAAGTATTAAAGAAGATATTGCTTCAGAAATGGATAGCTTAAAAAAGGATAATAAATCGTCAGATTCTTTAGTAAAAGAAAAAAAGTAAACCAAAACAAATAAAAAACCAATCAAAAAACACAAAAACATGAAAAAATCAATCTCAATCTTAGCCGTAGCTGTTTTAGCTACATCAATGTTCGTAGCTTGTGGTCCTAGCAAAGCTGAAATCGAAGCAAAAGAAAAAGCAAAAGCTGATTCTTTAGCTGAAGTTGTAAAACAAGATTCTATTGCAAAAGCTGCTGAAGCTGCTGCTACTGCTGCAAAAATGCAAGCTGATTCTTTAGCACAAGTTGCAAAAGCTGATTCTCTTAAAAAAGTAGAAGAAGAAGCTACCAAAGGTAAAAAAGGTGGCAAAAAATAGTTTGTTTGTGTAGTTAGTTGATGAAAAAGGCCCTGAAGCATAAAACTTCGGGGTTTTTTTATTGAAATAATTTCTCAAAACAAAAAATAAAGGATACATTTGCACCCCCTTAATTAAAAGAAAATGCTAATAGTACAATTAAAAGAAGGCGAAACTTTAGAAAAAGCGCTAAAGAAATTCAAGAAGAAGTTTGAAAAAACAGGTGTAATAAAAGAACTGCGCGACCGTCAAAAGTTTACAAAAAAATCAGTACGTCGCCGTCAGGGAATGATTAAAGCTGTATATAAAAACAGACTTCAGCAAGGTTTATTAGAAGATTAATCTTAATCTTCCTGATTAAACTATATTTTTAAGCTTATTTGTAATTATCGAAAATAGATGGTATCTTCGAGTTACAAATAAGCTTTAATTATTTATGGGCGAGTGGTATATAAAAGATTTCATTGATTATATACGTTTCGAAAAAAGATACGCCGAAAATACCTGCATAGCCTATCAAAATGACCTTTCTGAATTCCAACAATTTATAGAAAACAATTTCGAAGTGTTTTCTCCTGATAAAATTGAGCAAAGTTTTATCCGAACTTGGGTTCACGCTTTTATTTCCAAAAAAACAGTATCTACTACCATTCATCGGAAAATATCTTCTGTTAAAAGTTATTATAAGTACCTTTTAAAAAACAATATCGTATCCAACAATCCGTTGCTTACTATATTATTACCTAAGAAATTAAAAAGGCTTCCGGTATTTATTGATGAGAATAAAATGAATAAGAGCCAAGCAAATATAAAGGATATTAATTCATCTACCTATAATTTACAGCTCCAAAAACTAATTATGGAGTTGTTTTACCAAACCGGTATCAGGCGTGGTGAATTGGTAAATTTATTGCAAAAGAATATTGACATACATGCACAGAAAATTAAGGTAATGGGTAAACGCAGCAAAGAGCGTATTATTCCTATAGGTAAAGATTTGCAAAAACTCGTTTCAGATTACATCTCCCTAAAAGAGAAAAACAATATATCAAGCGAATATCTTTTATATAAAGAAGATGGAAAAAGGATATATGATAAATGGGTTTATCTTTTGGTTAAAAATGAATTAAACACCATTACTACTTTAAAGAAAAAAAGCCCACATGTATTGCGCCATAGTTTTGCTACCCATTTATTAAATAGCGGGGCTGAAATTACTGCCTTAAAGGATTTATTGGGGCACACCAGTTTAGCGGCTACACAGGTGTATACCCACAACACTATTGAGAAATTAAAAACAACATATAAGAAAGCCCACCCTCGGGCATAGTAATAATCAAATAAAAAAGGAGGTTTATTATGACACCAAAAATCCAATCAGTGCATTTTAATGCAGACAAAAAGTTAATCGATTTCATTAATGACAAAGTAACTAAGCTTACGCAGTTTCATGATGGGATTATTGGAAGTGATGTAATTCTTAAATTGGAGAACTCATCAGATCAGGCTAATAAAACAGCTGAGATAAAGCTACATCTTGGAGGCAACCCATTATTTGCAAAAAAACAGTGTACTACTTTTGAAGAAGCTATAGATACTGCTGTTGATGCTTTACGCACTCAGGTAAAAAAACATAAGGAGAAGGCTGCTTTAGCTAAGTAAAAAGAAAATCTCTAAAATAAAAAAGCCCAATCAATTTGATTGGGCTTTTTTTAATGAATGTAAACTAATTTTATTGTATGATAATTTTCTTAGAGATTCGTTGACCATCGATATTAATATTTACCAAATAAACACCTGCTTGATAAGCATTATTAGTACCTACGGCTAAAGTTGTTTCACCACTTTGGTATGATTTAGAAGCTATTGTTTCAACTGTGCGACCTAGCATATCTGTAACTATTACAGAAACATTATGTTGTTCAGATAAATTGAAATCTATATTAACCTTACCCGTTGATGGATTAGGATATAAATTTAAACTAACTGATGTCTCCAAGTTTTCAATTCCAGTTGTTGAACTTCTAATATTAATATTATCTATATATAAATTATTACCCGGTGAAGTAGGATCTGCTATAAATGTCCAACGGAACATAACATTAGGACTTGATGTCTCGGTAGCAGACAGAGTAACCGAATAAGTAGTAAACTGAGATGGACTAGGCATATAAGGGCTTGTACTTGTTCCACCTGCTAAAGAAGCTAATGTTGCAGCAGTAATTACTTTTCTTGATAACCAAGAATTTCCACAATCAGTAGAAACTAATATTTGTAGTCTATCTGCATTAGTAGTAGCTTGTTGTTGGTAAGCAGCTTCAAAAGTTATTGGTGATATAGGCATGCTATAGGAATTAGCTGTTTGTAAAATACTGGTGTCACCTGCCACGTTGCTCAGATTGTTTAGCATACAAGACTGAGAACCTGATGCATAAGCATTAGTAGTAATTGCAAAATTTACCCCATTTGCTGCACTATAAGAAACATTCCAATTTGAATTTGGAAGCATACCTGTTGGGCAGGTAGAAGTTTCAAATCCTTCTTGAACTGGTAAAGTACCAGTACCTGCAACAGTAAATACAATAGTTGATGTATCATTTGCAGTGTTTTGATCTAAAGCACCATCCGGATTGCTTGAATAACAAACTAAGGTATGCGTTCCTGGCGTAGCATAAATGCTTGGGAGATTCATCATAGTAGTTTGGTAAGAAACTAAGGATCCACTCCAGTTTTGACTATAAACACTACCTCCATCTAATTGATAATTAACGGTGCAAGCCGTAAGCGCACTACTACCATAATTTTGTAATTTAAGAGATACACTAAATGTATCGGCAGCAGTAGTACAATAATAACTAACAGGAGATGCAATAATAGGAACACCAGCATCATAGGAGAATGCAGATATTGGCACAATACCTTTAAGCATTTGGTCATTATATCTTGGGTCAAAAACATCAGCAGTACCACCAGCAGTAGTCAAGTCTGAAACTGCAAAATAACCATCATAAGCTCCACCCCAACCCCAATTCATGTGAAGGTTACCGTTTGAATCATATCCATCACAAACCCAAGTATGCCCGGCATCTACAGAGTCATCACCTACATACTGTACACATCTTCCAATATTAAGGTCGGTTTCTACGCTATCAATCCAAGCAGCATCTGTATAATAATAGGTAGCGCTACCATAATTAGTACCATAACTTCTGTATAAACCACGAATTGTGTTTGGGTTATAGCTGAAATAATTAACATAAGAATATTGAGCACTTGGATTTCCACCTACAACCTGTGCACCGCTTCCGGTAGGATCATAATGCATATTAACACTTACACCGCACTGATACATAAGTTGTGCAATGGGGCTATATGTAGTTGCTGTAACAGCAGAATTAGCATATGGCATACTAGCCCAATCATAAGTAGTGGCACCAAAATTTGCAGATTGTGCAGGATAACCTTCTGAATTAGGGCTTTGCGTATAAGAATGAGAGCCTGTTCCTTGAGCAGGGTAGCTCCAATATCTCATTATTTGAGCCATTGTAGTTGCCACACAACCCGTTACAGCTGCAGATGCATTAGTACCTAAACCAGTACTACCCGGGCAATAAGCATTATAATAAGGAGATTGGTTCCAAGTTGATTGCATAAGAGGTGCGAAGGCAGGAGTCCCTAATGTTGTAGATACGCTTGAACCTCCTACTTGTCTTTCAGTAGAATTTGTTGCTTTAACAGGAGTATTGTTAATATAGGCTGTCCATTCAGCAGCAGTAGCTTCGTTAGCTATATAACCTTTTTTTCTGATGGCATTAATTTTAGCAGATGTTTTTTCCATCCAATAGCCAATGTTAGACCCTTTTTCAATTTGTGTTGAATGGCTTTTGGTTGAATAACCAACAATTGGCCTGATAGCATCTTCGGCGGCTACAATAACAAAACCATCGTTTGTGTTAATGTCAAATGTATAATAAAGAGGTAAACCTGTATAAGAAAGTTCGGTATGAACTAACGTTATACTGGTAATAGCTATGCTCGAATTTTGCTTATAAAAATTCTCAGCTATTGTTTTTGCTGTAGCCAGCGTAACAGGCTTTGCACTTGCTATGTTTATTCCTAAAAGGAAGATAAACGCTACGTAAATTATTCTTTTCATTTGATTGTGTCTTTAAGTTAGTTCCTACAAATGTATATACAAATGGGAATAAAAGCAAAAAAAAAGTACCAACGGTATTTTTTAACAGTTTAACGCCTGTTTTATATCTTCTAAAAGGTCTTCAACGTCTTCTATACCAACGCTTAGGCGCAATAAATTATCTACCACGCCTGCTTTTTCCCGCTCTGCTTTTGGGATAGAAGCATGCGTCATGGTAGCTGGGTGATTTATTAAAGACTCTACCCCGCCTAAAGATTCGGCTAAAGAAAATACTTTGAAGGATGAGGCTGTTTTAAAGGTGTCGTCTAACGATGCGTTTTTTAACACAATGGATATCATACCACCAAAGTCGCGCATTTGCTTTTTGGCGATAGCATGGTTTGGATGGTCGGTAAAACCCGGCCAGTAAACCTTTTCTATTTTAGGATGTGTTTTTAAGTACTCGGCAATTATTTTTCCGTTATGACAATGGCGCTCCATGCGTATGTGCAGGGTTTTTATACCGCGCATTACCAAAAAACTATCCATCGGGCCGGGGTTGGCACCACATGAGTTTAAAATAAAATAAAGTTGCTCGTGCAGTTTATCATCATTCATAACTAATGCACCCATCACCACATCGCTATGCCCGCCTAAATATTTAGTAACCGAGTGCATTACGATATCTGCCCCTAAATCTAATGGGTTTTGCAGATAGGGCGATGCAAAGGTGTTATCAACCGCTAACAGGATGTTGTGCTTTTTAGCAATAGCCGCGCAGGCAGCAATATCTACAATCTTCATGGTAGGATTGGTGGGCGTTTCCGTCCATATTAGCTTGGTGTTTTTGTTTATGTATTTAGTAATGTTGTTGGCATCGGTTAAATCTATAAAATGAAATTTAATGTCATAAGGTTCAAAAAT
>CAJCJB010000018.1 GCA_903970545.1 Candidatus Saccharimonadota bacterium
AAAGAGCAGGTAATCGGACTTAGAAGTATCATCATGCGCTTTAGTTTTATTGGTTTATATCGCTGTTATATTATACACAAACATTGTGCCAAACTTTTTTATTTAACAACAATTAAGGTTTGTTTGCCATCGAGAGGGCAAAATTCATAATTCATTGCAATCAATTTGCAATTCATTCCAATCAATCCACAATCCATTGCAATCAATTCATCGTGCAATGCAATTAATTCGCAATTCAATGTAATCAATCACGATTCAATGCAATCAATTCACAATTCATTATACTAAATCCACAATTCATTGCAATTAATTCATAATCCATTGCACTAAATGCATCGTGCATTGCATTGAATCTATAATCCATTGTATTGAATTGATAATCTGTTGCAATCAATTCATAATCCATTACATTGAATGCATAATTCATTGCAATTCATGCACAATTCATTGCAATTAACCTCAAATCGAGTGGGAGTTGTTACAAATTCATCACTATTGATGAGGAAAACAAGGTGCTTGCTTTTAAAAACAGAGAGGGTTGTGGGGGAAAATTGTAAGATGCGCCTTGAATTAACCGTTAATTTGTTAAAAACGACCGTTTAAAAAATGGTTTACACATATATTGCTTGTTTACCTACCTTTGTTATAGGTAAAATGAGAACAAAACTATTTATCTTCCTTTTCATAGTTGTGGGCATAGCACATCAAGCTAAATCCCAAATTATTACCACCATAGCTGGTACCGGAATAGGCTTATATAGTGGTAATGGTGGACAAGCCACAAATGCAGAACTACACTGGCCAATTGGTGTATACCTTGATGGTGTAGGTAATATTTACATATCTGATACAGAAAATGATTGTATCCGCATGATAAATACAGCAGGTATTATAACAACCATAGCCGGAGGCGGTACAAGTGGTTTAGGGGATGGAGGGCAAGCAACTTTGGCAATATTATATAACCCATTCAACATAGCCTTTGATGAAATTGGTAATATGTATATTGCCGATTGCTATCATCAGCGTATACGTATGATAAACACTGCTGGTATTATAACAACTATAGCAGGAATTGGAACTTATGGAACAAGTGGAGATGGAGGCCCTGCTACAGCTGCAAAATTATGTTATCCTCAAGACATAGCATTAGATGCATTAGGTAATTTGTATATCGCCGATGGTTGTTATAATTCTTCTCGTATTAGAATGGTCAATACGGCAGGTATAATAACAACTATAGCAGGAACAAGTATACCTGGGTATAGTGGTGACGGGGGACCTGCTACTAATGCACAATTATATGAGCCAGCTGAAATAGCTTTTGATATGAAAGGAAATTTATATATCTCAGATAGTGGCAATAATCGCATACGAATGGTGAATACGGCTGGGATTATAAGTACTGTAGTCGGAACTGGAGTTGCCGGTTTTAGCGGAGATGGGGGACAGGCAACTGCTGCTGAAATAGATAACCCTTATGGTTTAGCCCTTGATGCAATTGGAAACCTATATTTAGCTGATTATGAAAATAACCGCATACGGAAAGTAAATACCATAGGTATTATAAGTACCATAGCCGGAAATGGGACAGCAGGATTTAGTGGGGATGGAGGCTTAGCAATTCTAGCAGAATTAAATAATCCTACGGCAGTGGCACTTGATTCCAGTTTATGTAATTTATATATAGCAGATGCAAACAATAACCGAATACGTATGGTAAGCAATGCAGGCGCGGCAATGGTTGTAAGTTCACCTACGGTTTGTGTAGGTAATACAGCAACTTTAACAGCAAGCGGTGCGGCTAATTATACTTGGTCGCCCTCAACTAACTTAAATACTAATTTGGGTGGTATGGTTGTTGCTACCAATACGGTTAGTACAACTTATACTGTTATAAGTATCTTAAACAATTGTTCTAACACGGCAACTGCATCAGTAACTGTAAATCCTTTGCCAACAGTAACAGTAAACTCACCAACTACTATATGTGCAGGAGATACAGGCACATTAACCGCAAGTGGTGCAAGTACTTATACCTGGAGCAATGGTGCAAATGCAAGTTCTATTTTGGTAAATCCTTCTTCATCTTCTACTTATACAGTTACAGGAATGAGTGCTGCTAACTGTATTAGTCAGCCAACAGTTGCTATAGTTAATATAGCACCAAATCCAACTGTTTCAATTAGCGGTAATACAACTATCTGTATTGGTCAAAATACAACACTCACAGCAAGCGGTGCAACTACCTACACTTGGAGCACAGGAGATGTAGCTTCAAGTGTAACATTTAATCCCTCCATAACAACAGGCTATACGGTTACAGGTGGATTGAGTATTTGTAATAGCACAGCAACTACAACCATTACAGTTAACAATCCGTTTAGTCTTACTTTACCAAACATTGTTACACCCAATAATGATGGTATTAATGATTTTATAGATTTCGGTAAATATCAATTCTCATCTCTACAATTAGATATTTATAACCGTTGGGGTGCAAAAGTTTATGAAAGCACTAATCCTACTTGTATTTGGAAACCAACCGAAGATGATGGTACTTATTTTTATACAGCTCAATATCAAATCAATTGCAACAGCGAATTACAAAGTAAATCTTTAAAGGGTTTTATAACAGTTATAAGATGAAGTGCGTTAGGGATTGCAACGAAAATCCTTTTGTTGTATACCGTCATGCTGAACTTGTTTCAGCATCTATCTGATAAGATTCCGAAACAAGTTCGGAATGACGAATGTGTCGGAACGCCCAACAGGTATAAATTTAATTTTTTGTTACTTTGTTGCCTAAAGTGAAAAAAGTAGCCTTTATTCTTGTCTCCTGCCTCTTGTTTCTTGCTGCTAAAGCGCAGGTTAAACATAAGGTAATGGTTATTCCGTTTGAGCCAAAGCTATACATGAGCGAGATTGACCATAAAATAAATGCAGAAACAAAGCTCAACCAAAAAGAAATAAAAGAAGCTTTTAGAAAAGGTATTAACGCTGAGTTGGCAAGGGCTTTAAAGCAAAAGTATGAAGTGTTGGATTTACTGAAAGATACTGCCAAGTACAAAAAGGATATTATAAACATCTATAAAAACATAACGTTTAGTTATGAGAAAGTACCCGACCAGACTAATTACAAAGCCCCTGTAGAAGAAAAAGGAAAGAAAGACCCCACCATTAAAAACGGACAAATACTGGTGGAGTCAAGCACCGATGCCCGTTTTATGAATGCCAAAGTAACCGGTGCGGCTCTTATTCCATCGCTTTATGCAAAACATAAAACTGATTTATTTTTATTTATAAACCAGTTAGATATGTTTTCGGGCCAAGCGGCAGCAAGTGATGTGGGCGCTTCAACAGAGCGCACCTTAACATTGCATTATACCGTTTTTACAGTTGATGCAAAAGAGATAAACTCGGGTTTATGCAGTATTAAATTTCCTTCGGATGCAAATACCCCTGCTAAAATAACTTCAGGCTATGTAAGCAAAATAGCCACAGAAATTACCCGTAGAATAGCCCTTGCATTAAGCAAAACAGAGGCTGCACCTAAGAAGTAAGCCATAGTTCATCTATCTTATATAAAATAGTATTTTTGCGCAAAGAATTTAAGAATGTCGCAATTAGTTATTTTCAGGCATGGGCAGTCGGTATGGAATTTAGCAAATAAATTTACCGGTTGGGTAGATGTGGCTCTTTCTGAAAAGGGTATTGAAGAGGCTAAAGCAGCAGGTGAAAAACTGAAAGGGATTAGATTTGATGAAGGTTATTCTTCTGATTTAAAGCGTGCGCAGGATACGTTAACCATTGCTTTACAGGTTTGCGGACAAAGCAATATACCTATTACATATAACAAAGCGTTGAATGAACGTATGTATGGAGATTTGCAGGGATTGAATAAAGCAGAAACTGCTGCTAAGTTTGGAGATGAACAGGTAAAGATATGGCGCAGGAGTTATGATATTGCTCCGCCTAATGGTGAGAGTTTAAAAGATACTGCTGCACGTGTTATTCCATACTTTGAAAAAGAGATTGCACCTAAATTAGCTGCCGGAAAGAACATTGTACTGGCTGCACATGGCAATAGTTTGCGTGCTTTAATTATGCACTTGGAGAAAATGACACCTGCACAAATTCTTGAATTTGAAATAGGAACAGCACAGCCTCGTATGTATGAATTAAATGCTGATTTAAGTATTAACAAAGCGTATAACTTATAACAGATGGTAAGAAATGATGGTGTAATAATAGCAGTTGATTTTGATGGAACCATTGTAGAGCATGCCTATCCTGCCATTGGCAAAGAAATGCTATTTGCTTTTGCTACATTGAAAGCCTTGCAGGATAAGGGACACAAACTCATTTTATGGACTTTTAGAGTTGGTGATACATTAGACGAAGCAGTTGATTATTGTAAACAAAACGGGATTGAATTTTATGCCGTAAACAAAAGTTACCCCGAAGAGGAATATACACATATCGTTAGTCGTAAAATAAACGCAGATATATTTATTGACGACCGCAATATAGGTGGTTTTCCCGGATGGAGTAAAATATGGCAAACACTACATCCTGAAGGTGGAGAATATAATCATATTTATGAAGATGAAGAAGCGCACAAGAACTACAAAGGGAAAAACACCCCCTTCTTTAAACGACTTTTTGGCAAATAGTATTACATGATTTATTTAAAAACTGCAGAAGAAATTGAATTGATGCGCCATGCTGCGCAAATTGTTTCTAAAACATTAGGCTTGGTAGCTTCCGAGATTAAAGAAGGCGTTAGCTTAAAACACTTAGATAAAATAGCCGAAGAGTTTATCAGAGATAATGGCGGAGTACCTGTTTTTAAAGGGTATAACGGTTTTCCGGCAAGTCTGTGTCTTTCTATGAATGAAGAAGTTGTACACGGTATTCCTTCTGACAGAGTTATCATAAGTGGAGATATTCTTTCGGTTGATTGCGGAGTAAAAAAGCAGGGCTTTGTGGGCGACCATGCTTATACCTTTTGTGCCGGAGAGATAAAGAAAGAAGTGCAGGATTTAGTTCGTGTTACTAAGGAGAGTTTATACATCGGCATTGAGCAGGTTAAAAGCGGAAACCGTATTGGCGATGTTAGCTATGCCATACAACAATATGCAGAGAAACATGGTTATGGTGTGGTGCGTGAATTAGTGGGACATGGTTTAGGTAAGAGCCTTCATGAAAAACCGGAAGTACCTAATTATGGTAAACGTGGTTCTGGTGCTAAGATTCAAAATGGTTTAACTATTGCCATTGAGCCCATGATTAATATGGGAACTAAAGATATTAAACAACTAAATGACGGTTGGACTATTATTACTAAAGACAAAAAGCCATCGGCACATTTTGAACATGATGTAGCCGTAGTGAACGGTAAGGCTGATATACTTTCTACCTTCTCTTACGCAGAAGAAGCTATGAAGAAGAATGATTTTTTAGTTAAGATTTAAACTTTCCTTTTCTTTCTTAGCGGTTAATACCTCTATTTCATCAAGCTTGCGTAAATCAACTGTAACTTTATTACCACGTTGATTACGTTGAAGGGGTTTAAACTTAGCATTCATAATTAACTCATGCCCCTTATAAGAAGTACGAGAATAAACTGTATCAGAATAAGTGTCGTTTACAGCAGTAAACAAAATTAAAAACTCTGCATCAGCCTTTATTAGGTCTTCTTTAGTGAAATTATAAATGGGACTCTTCTCATCAATCGGGTGAACAATAGTCCAGCTAAGTGCCATGAAGCTAATTTTATCTATTTCAAGCGGAAGAGTATCAAATTCCCTTTGATTGGTTTTTAAATCATTATAGGCAAGTATAACTTTTACCTGTGTTTCTATTAACTCATTTTGTGTGGTATTAGCCATCCTGAACATAAAAGCAGTGATACCCTCGTAAGGTGCTATTACACCATGCTTGCTATAACGTATGTGTGCTTGCGGACGGGAAAACCTTCCATATAATACACCTGTTGCCAAAGCAAACGACAATAAGCCCGTCATGGATTCTATAGCAGCAATAGAGCTCGCTAAAGTTCCTTGTGGATAAATAAACCCATAGCCAACCGTAGTAAGCGTTTGTGCACTAAAGAAAAATAGTTCTAAAAACTCATGGAAATTATCGGTATGATTTAAGTTACCAAAGTGTTGTGGACCTGCCAGATAATACAAGCTGGCAAAAAGTAAGTTTGCAGAAAAATATCCGGTAAGCACCATTAAAATAAAACGCTTCCACGACATGGTAATGAGCGAATGATATATATCAATACGCCCTAAAAAATCGCCATCAAGTCTGCGGATGTTTACACTGCCGTCTCTGTTTAAAAAGCGTGTGTTTCTATGATAGTTCTTGGTGCCAAAACCAAA
>CAJCJB010000019.1 GCA_903970545.1 Candidatus Saccharimonadota bacterium
TTTTGGATACTCCATAGTATTAAAAACCCTTAAACTCTCTCCTTTATGGACAAAAATACTCCTCTATCTTCTCTCCCCCATTCAGATTCTGATATGGATGCCAGGAACAATAATATCCCCACTAACAAGGTGGAAAATGACCCAACCGAACCTTCCGTTCAGGTTATTAATAATATCCTGAATTACTCCAAGGCTCTTAAGGTTACTCCAACGCAAACCGTTGTTGAGCATTTCGAGTACCTCACGAATTGAAAAAGGCTGAACTTTTCAGGCATGTTATTGCCTATTTTGAGAAGAACCGGCCCGATGCTCAAACTGAATTGGTTTATGGCACTCCGTTTGAGTTGCTTGTTTCTGTAATTCTGTCTGCCCAATGCACCGATAAACGGGTAAATATGGTTACCCCTACCCTATTTAAACGTTTCCCTGATGCTGTATCCATGGCAGATGCAAGCATTGATGAGGTAAGGGAATATATAAAAAGCATCAGCTACCCAAACAGTAAGGCAGGTTACTTAGTTAAGGCTTCTAAAATCATCACGGAAAAGTTTCATAGTTCAGTGCCACAAACCATGGAAGACCTGACTTCTATTCCGGGCGTGGGAAGGAAAACAGCAAATGTTATTCTTTCGGTAGTCTTTAATAAAGCTGCGATGGCAGTAGATACCCACGTTTTCAGGGTGGCGGCGAGAATAGGACTAACAACGGGAGCAAAAACACCTTTACAAACAGAGGAACAACTGGTGAAAAATATTCCTGCTGATAAAATACCTTTGGCACACCATTGGCTTATATTGCATGGAAGATATGTTTGCGTTGCCCGAAAACCTCTTTGCCATAAATGCGGATTGACATTGTGGTGCAAATACTACAAACAACATACCAAATCGGAATAATGGAAACATCCCAAATAAACCCATCCATTGATGCTTCATGGGGGGATGTTCTGAAAATTGAATTTGCACAACCTTATTTTATCAAACTAAAAGAATTTTTACTGGAAGAAAAGAAAACCCATACCATCTATCCCCCCGGGAAACTTATTTTTTCTGCGTTTAATCATACGCCTTTCTACAAAGTGAATGTTGTTATTATAGGACAAGACCCCTATCACGGTAAAGGTCAGGCAAATGGCTTATGTTTTTCGGTGAGCGACGGGATTCCCATGCCTCCTTCACTTGTTAATATTTTCAAAGAAATAGAATCGGACTTAGGATTTCCTATTCCTAAATCCGGTAACTTAGAAAGATGGGCAGACCAGGGTGTACTTCTTTTAAATGCCATGCTTACGGTAAGAGCTAATGAGCCTGGTTCGCACCAGGGCAGAGGATGGGAAACATTCACCAACAGTGTTATACAACATTTATCCAATCAAAAACAGGGAATAGTTTTTTTACTTTGGGGAAAATATGCACAGGCAAAGGAACAGCTTATTGACGGCTCAAAACACCATATTCTTAAAGCTGCTCATCCTTCTCCTTTTTCAGCTTACAACGGTTTTATGGGTTGCAAACATTTCTCAAAAGCTAATGCTATTCTTTCCGCACAAAGCAAGCAAGAGATAGACTGGCATTAATGATTTATTATTAAATTTTCAGTATCAACTTTCCTTTCCCCATTCCATAAAGAAAGAATGTATGTTCCATTTTTCCATGATGCTTCGTTAAGTATGCAATTACTTTGTCCCGGAACAATCTGAATTTGTGAAATCAACTTCCCCTGCATATCATATATGTATAAAAGCTGATAGGTATTTGCTGCCGGCAGATTAACAGTAAAACTCCCCGAAGCCGGGTTAGGATATATTTTCAAATATTCTTTTGCTGTAGTTACATTCTTAATTCCGGTTACATGATAAACGCCTGTGTCGGCAAAGGTGTATTGCCCATTAGGTAAAGAATCAAGTGCCACATAACCATAAAGGTTGTTATACTTAACTTTTGTATATCCCGGAAATATTCTCCAATCTGTTTTAGTATCAGGTCTGTAAAGCAATATCAGGCTATCGCAGTTTACGGGCAAAAGGGCAGTATCTAAATAACAACTTCCGTTGGTAGTGCCCGACACCTTTCTTCCATCAAAATAGAGTTTTGCCGTGCAAGCGAATCCCGATGGGCGGATGCCGCTAACATTCCAGTAACGGTAGTGGGATAAACCATAGTGAAGTGAAGTATCAATTATGGCATCGGGGCGGGCATAATTATGCTCCAAAAACAGGAATGCTGAATCGCTTACAGAGGTAACAGTCAATTCCACTCTTGAATAGGCGCTCAAATTATAGGTGCCTGTTTTCTTAATAAGTAAAGTGTCGGAAGAAACTGCCTCTGCTATTTTATTTCTCATATTCAACCCCACAAAAAGAGGGTTGAAACCAAGGGTAAAAGTATAACTGGACAGATGCCCGGAAACTAATACCGTTTGACTATAAGGCTCCCAATGAGAATCTTTGAAAGTTACCTCTACAGGCACATTGGAATAATAGGATGGGGCTCCCATTAGTTTTTGTTTTATGTAAACAGTAACATCAAACGAAGGACCATTTTGAACCACCGAAGTAGAATCAATGGAAAACTGCGGAAACCCGGGTGCATAAATCCAGTTATTGAAAAAATCGGTAAGAGGATAGCTTGAGTATCTTTCCAGGCTATTTTTTAATGTATCTGCATTCACAGGCTGATAAGCATGGCTTGAAAAATAATATTTCATTCCGTTAAAGAAGTTGCTGTCGCCTAAATAAGTGCG
>CAJCJB010000020.1 GCA_903970545.1 Candidatus Saccharimonadota bacterium
GGTATGTATTCTAGAGACCCTTTCCTAGAAGCATGCAACAGCCCAATACTCCTCCAAGCTTTTGATACATTGGTTGGCAAGAATCGTTGGCAACCGGTGAGCAGCATGGGGACTTTCCCTATTCGATTTCCGTCAGATGTCGAACCCGAAGACGATGGGTGGCATATAGACGCGAGCTTTGGCACTGAAAACCCCGATTTTATGTTTTGGAGAGCTAATTTCAGATCTAAAGGAAGAGCCCTTCTCCTTTTGTTCTTATTTTCAGATGTAGGAGAAAATGACGCTCCAACCAGAATACGTGTTGGTTCCCATGTAGAGATCGCTAGGATCCTAAAACCCGCGGGCGAAGCAGGAATGACTTTAGGCGAATTGGTAGCTGAGCTTGACAAAACAGCTCACTGTGAGGAAGCTTATGCTGTTGGAGACGCAGGCACTGTTTATCTTTGCCATCCTTTTCTTGTTCATGCAGCTCAAAAACATCGAGGAAATGAACCTAAATTTATGGCTCAACCCCCTTTGCTCCCCTCTGAACCATTTGAGATAGAAAATGACAACGTTCCTCACAGCCCAGTCGAACAAGCTATACGTCGAGCAATAGGGCTGACTGGTATTGTGTCGTAACGTACCTCCACTTATTGAGAAGGTACCCATACATAATATTATGCACTGAACACCATTGTACCTTCTCAATAAGTGGAGGTAAAAATAAAAAAATGGTGGTAATTTAGTCAATAGCCTGATATCTTTATCGCCATGAAAAATAGGACAAAAGTACCATACTTCTTAGATTCTGAAAAAACACCTTTAGTAGAGCAATTGCTCGAAATAGTGCGAGATGATAGAGCCTATATAAAAGAATTAGAACAAGAAATAAGCCGTCTTAAAAAACTACCCAGTAAGCCACGAATCGTACCAAATAAAACACCAAACAAGGACAAAAACGGCTCAGGTGCAGGGAAAAGACCCGGCTCTTCCAAAGAACAGAAAACTAAAAATTTACCCATCCATGAAACGCATATTATCAAATTAGATGACAAACCATCAGATGCTTCATTTAAAGGATATCGACCTTATACGATCCAAGAAATCGTGATTAAAGCAGTTAATCATTTATTTCAATGTGAAAGATGGCAGTTAAGCGACGGAACGTACATTCAAGCTTTGTTACCGGAGCCATACCGCAATCAACATTTCGGACCTACTTTAAGAGCTTATATATTACATCAACATTATCACCAAGGGGTAACCCAATGTTTATTGCATAAACAATTGCAAGAATGGGGTATTAAAATATCCAAAGGACAATTGAATAATTTGTTGATAGGGAATAAAGAAAGTTATCATGAAGAGAAAAAGTCAATATTAGAGACAGGATTATTTGTCTCATCATATTTACAAGTCGATGATACTGGAGCAAGACATCAAGGAAAAAATGGATTTTGCACTTATATAGGTAATGAATTTTTTGCTTATTTTGAAAGCACAGAAAGTAAGAGTCGCCTTAATTTTTTAACTTGTCTAATGGGCGATATTAAAGGATACTATTTAGATGAAATTGCTTTGTCTTATTTAAAAAAGAAAAAATCATTTCCTAGGAAGTTAATTGCGTTATTAAGTGTATTACAAATACATTCTCGTTATTTTACTAGTAAAGAACAGCTTATTTCATGGATTGAAAAATTCGGTATAAAAGCACCTAAAGAAATTCGACTCTGTATTGAAGCTGGTTTATATAGTCAATTCTATCGTTTTCGGTTAAAGAAGGACTTTTTATTATTAACTGATGAAGCAGGCCAGTTTAGATTACCTTACATCAAGCATGCTCTTTGTTGGTTACATATCGAAAGAAAGATAAAAGAATTAGTTCCTTTTACCGATGAACAGGCATTAAAAATAGAAGAAAAAAGAAATGCTTTTTGGCACTTATATAATCAATTAAGTGAATACAAAACTCGACCTGCGCCAGAAAATAAAATACTAATCAGAAAGCAGTTTATTAATTTCTGCGAACCGGTTGATAATTATGTTTTATTAAATGATGTTCTTTCGAGAATTAGGCGATGGGAAGAAAGATTATTATTGGTATTAGATTACCCGTTTATTCCTTTACACAACAACACTAGTGAAAGAGATATTCGTGAATTCGTCAGGCGTCGCAAAATAAGTGGCGGCACTCGCCATGATGAAGGACGAAAGTGCCGCGATACATTTGCCAGCCTTAAAAAAACTTGTCAAAAGGTGCAAATTCGTTTTTGGGATTATCTTATTGATAGGAGTTATAAGGGTGAAAAAATTAAGCCCCTAACTAACTATATCCATGCTCGGATAATAGAAAAAAAATATAATGTAAAGCTTAGTACCTCCACTTATTGAGAAGGTACCCTCCACTTATTGAGAAGGTACCATAGTTTGATGAATGGGAGTTATTAAATAAATTGATCTTCAAACAATATTTACAACAACGCATTTCTAATAATACTAAACAAATAGTCTATATATCTTGTTTTTGTCATTTCTTTATTGGAAGCTTAGTTACAACAATAGGTATTTTTATTCCCGAGGTAGGAAATTATTACACTATTACTCCTGTTACACTTGGATATGTTTATAGTTTTTTCCAGATAGGTTTATT
>CAJCJB010000021.1 GCA_903970545.1 Candidatus Saccharimonadota bacterium
TTGGTTACCATAAATACTGCCGGTAAGATTACCGACATGAACGATGCAACGGTAAATATTACCGGTATTGAACGCGATAAACTTATTGGTTCTGATTTCCTGGATTATTTTACCGAACCGCAAAAAGCGCGCGATGTTTATCGTGAAGTGTTTGAAAAAGGTTTTGTTATTGATTTCCCTCTCACGCTTCGTCATAAAGACGGTAAGTTAACAGCTGTATTATTTAATGGCTCGGTTTATAAAGACGACAGAGGAAATGTATTGGGTGTAGTAGCCGTTGCCAGAGATATCACCGATCAAAAAAGATTTGAAAACGAATTAATAGAAGCAAAAAGTAATGCAGAGCTGGCTACTAAAAAAGCAGAAGAGTCAAACAAATTAAAAGAAGCCTTTCTTGCCAACATGAGTCATGAGATACGCACACCGATGAATGCCATAATAGGCTTCTCCGATATACTATCTAAAAGAAAATTAGAAGCACAGGAAAAGGAATATGTTATGACCATAAAAACGGCAGGAGAGAATTTACTGACGATTATTAACGACATACTTGATATTTCAAAGATTGAGGCGGGCATGATGACCTTTGAAGAACATACCTTTAGTGTAAGAGAAATTTTTAAATCGCTGCACGTGATGCTGATGCAAAAAGCCAGAGAAAAAAAACTTGAACTGGTGTTCAGTTGTGATGATAATGTTCCTGAAGTTTTGCTGGGTGATAATACACGCCTTACGCAAATCATCATCAATCTGGTAGGGAATGCCATTAAGTTTACACAAAAAGGAAACGTACACGTGCGTGCCAAAGTTCTTAAAGAAGATACTGACAGCAAACGGAATGGAAACATTTCATTAGAGTTTTCAGTAACAGATACTGGTATTGGAATAACTCCCGATAAACTGGAACATATTTTTGAACGTTTCAGACAAGCAGAATCTCACACCACAAGAAAATATGGTGGAACGGGGCTTGGTTTAAGTATAGCCAAACAATTGGCCGAACTTCAGGGTGGAACCCTATCGGTTAAAAGCAAGTTTGAAGAAGGTTCGGTGTTTTCTTTTTGCATTCCCTACAGAAAATCAATAGAAGCTAAAAAGGCCTTAGAAGTTACAGCTAAAAAGCATGACATGAAAGGGCTTGGCAAACTAAATATTTTACTGGTGGAAGATAACCAGTTGAACGTAAAACTGATTTTGAGTTTGTTTTCAGAATACAATTTAAAACTGCAAGTGGCAGAGAATGGAAGTGTATGTATTGAAAAAATCAAAGAAAATAAATTTGATATTGTACTGATGGATATGGAAATGCCTGTAATGAACGGCTATGAAGCCGCCACCATTATACGCAAGGAAATGAAAAATGATATTCCGATTATAGCTATGACAGCTCACGCTATGTCGGGCGAAAGAGAAAGATGTTTGCACCTGGGCATGAACGATTACATTTCAAAGCCTATAAATGCAAACCTGCTTTTTGAAAAAATGTGCGAATTAACCCTTAACACTTAAAACAATATAAAAATGGAAAATGTATGCGACCTTAATTATCTAACGGAAATGATGGATAACAAAAAGCCCTTAATAGGCGGAATAATGGATTCATTTCTTCAGCAGATACCCGAAGAACTGCAATCTATTAACGATGCGATAACAAAAACAGATTATACCATTATAAAGAGTTTTGCCCATACCATGAAATCATCTGTTTCTATCATGGGCATTGCTATTCTTACACCTATTTTAAAAGAAATGGAAGATTTAGGAAAAGCAGCAAGTGGTATTGAAAGAATAAAAGAATTAAGCATACAGCTAAATTTAATATGCGAACAAGCCATTAAAGAAATAGAAACCGAAAAACCCAATTACGCTTAAACAATATAAACAACTAGTTAAAAAATTAAAATCATGAGTAAAAAATTAACTACTATTTTTATTGTAGATGATAATAGAATATTCAGGCTGGCGCTAAAAGCAGATATAGAGGTTGCCTTTGCAAAAAAGCCTATTAAAACACACCTGTTTGAAACAGGAGAAAACTGTATGCAGGAAATTAAAAAAGAAAAACCTCAATTGGTTATTCTTGATTATAACCTGAATAGTTTAGTGCCCAATGCAGCAGATGGTATTAAAATTTTAGACCAGATTAAAAGAGAATGCCCCGAAACTCATGTTATTATGCTAACCAGCGAAGATCATATTGATATTGCTTTAAAATCGTTCCATCACGGAGCATCCGATTATGTGGTTAAAACAGATACCAAATTCAGTAAAATAAATTATTCGGTGTTCAACCTCTTTAAAATAATAGAAACAACTGATGAGGCACAAACATATAAATATCTAAGTATTGCATTATCACTATGTATTGGGTTATTAGTTGGAGGTATACTTGCCCTTCAGTTAATAAACCCTTCTATTCTCAAATAAAACCTACCTGTGGATATGAGCAAGCAAACAAATATTTTTATTGTTGATGATAATAAAATATTTACGATGGCACTTAAAGGGGCTATGGAAATTGCTTTTCAGGATATGAATATTAGCATACATGCCTTTGAAACAGGTGAGCGTTGCATGGAAAGTTTTATGCAGGTATTACCCGAACTCGTAATTCTTGATTATCATCTGAACAGCCATTCGCCTGATGCCGTAGATGGGCTTGAGGTGCTGGATAAAATAAAAAGTAATCATAAAGAAACTAGTGTGATTATGCTTACCAGTAATGATGAAATTGATACGGCGTTGAAATCATTTAATCATGGGGCATCTGATTATGTAGTGAAGACAGGTAACCAATTCGAAAAAATCAATCAATCCATCTCTAAAATATTTGCGAAGAAAGAACTTGCTTTTCAAAACGAAAAAGAAGCTAAACAGGCTGTAGAGTTATTAATTTCTGATAAAGAGCATAGTTTTCAGCAAGAGAAAGAAAAACGTATTGCCGAACTCCTTAGCATAACTATTGAAAAAGCAGAAGTAGAGAAATATAAACTTATTATAGAAGAGAAGAATAAAGATATTACCGATAGCATAATATACGCTAAGCGCATACAGCAGGCAAAACTACCTAAGAAAGAAGATATTTATGCTTCCCTACCTGATAGTTTTGTGTTGTTTAAACCTAAAGCTATTGTTAGCGGCGACTTCTATTTCTTTCAAAAAAACAAGCAGTCTGTTTTTATTGCAGCAGCAGATTGCACAGGTCATGGGGTACCGGGTGCATTTTTAAGCATGATTGGTTCTGAAAAACTGCAAGACGCTGTTTCAGTAAGTTCAGATACTTCAGAAATTTTAACCCGCTTAAATAAAGGCATTAAAACATCGCTTCGTCAATCAGAAAGCTTTGATTCTACAAGAGACGGTATGGATATTGCCCTATGCTCAGTAAACACAACAAACTATACAATAAACTATGCCGGAGCAAACCGCCCGCTTTGGATTATAAGAAGCGGACAAACAGAAGTGGAAGAAATTAAAGCAACCAAAAAAGCCATTGGTGGTTATACCGAAGATGAGCAACATTTTGATACGCACCAATTGCAATTAGCTAAGGGAGACAGCTTTTATATTTTCTCGGATGGATATGCCGATACCTTTGGAGGCGAAGCCGGAAAAAAATTAATGACAAAACGATTTAAAGAAATACTGCTTGATATACAACACAAACCCATGCCTCAACAGGAAATCTATTTAGATACTTTTATAGAAACCTGGAAAGCAGATGCAGAGCAGGTAGATGATATACTGGTAATTGGCGTGCGCCTTTAGTATCCTAAACAAACTGTGAATTATGTAACTTATTTGCCCGCTTGTGTAAAGCATTACGGCTTGGGGTTTCTCACCTTTGTGCAGTAGCATTGTAATCACTAAAACAAAAACACTATGGAAACAAAAAAATTAGCCATTTGGATGGATCATGCCAGTGCGCATTTAATGGAATATACCAGCCAACCGGTTGAAACAACGGTTATCGAATCTAAGTTTACACATCAGGTAAAAGAGCATAGTTTAAGCAAAAGCGAAAAACTGGCGCATAACAAAGAGCAACACCAGGAAGCAGAATACTACAAGCAGTTGGGCGAGGTTATTAAGAAGTATGATGATGTACTGCTTTACGGACCAACCCAGGCAAAAGTTGAATTATTAAATCTGCTGCGTGCCGACCATCATTTTAAAAACATAAAAATTGAAACCAAACACGCCGATAAAATGACGGTGAACCAACAACACGCTTTTGTTAGAGAATACTTTACCGAAAATTAATTCGGGTAGTAAAGCTTGCATGAAAAACAAAGTACTAAGTTTCTTGTGCAGCCTTTTGTTTTTTACATCCTGCATTGTACAATCGCCTAAGTACACAACACTCGAAAAGGTTATTTCGTTGCAGTTGGGCATGTCTAAGGCCGAAGTAGAAGCAACCTTAAACATTAAACCCTATAACCTTAAAGCCTATACCGATTCGGGTAGTGTGTTTATTTATATATATCGTGCGCCCGACCGAAAAACATTTTCTATTTATACCAGACCCTTAAACGGACATAAATCTAAAGGCAGGTATGTGCAGTTAGAAGTTGCTTATTCAAAAAAAGATAAAGTAACCAGTATTACATCCTGCAATATGTGCCCCGATTATTTAGAGATTGATAGTGTAATTAACTGGGGCGATGTTTTTACTTTTGCCACCGTTACACTGCCCGTAATATTAATTTACATAGGCTTAAAAAAGAATTAAGCAACCCAAAAGCTAACCTAACAAAACAATTTGGGCATTCCAGCAGATTACTGCCGTCGGGTTTTACGTGCTGCAATCCCTAACGCCAAAGAATGATTAATAAAACTACTCAACTATAAGTTTGTAGTTGTATATCTTATTATTAGAAGAAGCCGTTACAATATATGTTCCTGGTGGCAGAGATTGTGTTTCATCAACCATAAATACATGGCTATTATCAGCAGATAATAACATTTTAGTCAAAAATTCCCTTCCCTGCATATCTCTCAAAATTACTATTACTTCCTGGTTTTGGTAACCATTTACATTTACATTTAAACTGGTTGAATTGGCTAAAGGATTAGGATAAAAAACAACACTTTGTTGTGCATCAAAATTAATCGGCACTATAGTAAAATATTTATAGTTGTTGTTATAGTCAGTCTGTTTTAAGCGATAATAAGACGTTCCACTATAAGGCTGGTAGTCCGTTTCTGCATAATTTTTATAGGCAGTACTATTATCTGCTCCAGGTACATCAATTAACTTCGTAAAGTTTATTCCATCCTTACTTTTCTCTATCGTAAAATAGGCGTTGTTTTGTTCAGTCGCTGTTTCCCATGCTATATCTACTTTTTCTCCGTTAGGCACTGCATTAAAACTTAATAGTTCTATTGGTAACGGACTTGTTACCCGTTGCGTGGTTGCAAGGGTGTAGTATCCATCTCCACTGGCAGTTAATGATACATTATTAAAATAGATAGTTGTTCCACTTGTGCTAGTTGCTGTTGCTATAACAGACCAGGTGGTTAATGCTTTACTTGAACTATATATCAATTCATAATTAGCTGCCGCACCTGCATTGGGTGCTAAAGGGAACCCTCCGTTAAATAAATCAAAACTTACATTTACTGTAATTGGAGTGCCTGCATCTGTAATATCCCAATACCAAACACGTCCCCATCGTGCAGGGCTTGCGCCCGGTAAAGTAGATACATCTGCAGTAACAGAATCTACATAGTTTGTGGTTGTATTATCACCTACTAATAAATAATCGCCATTACCAAAACCCGAGTTTTGGGTAATACCTAAACCTGCACTGCGCGAAGTAGCAAAAGAAGTGCTGCTGCCTGTTGCATCGGTTCCAACTCCGGCAACATCAAAATCATAACTGCCATTTGCAGCTAAATCGCCCACATAAAAATCGTTAGCCGCTGCAATAGCTATATTATATTTTGCCGATAAGTAATTATCTACAATCCAGCGTTGTGCATTATTAAGAACAGTTGTAAATATTATAATTTCAGATATACAGCCACCAAAGGGTCTGCCATCTGAAGAATCAGTAGAAGCTATAATCAAAGGAGAATTGTTAACCGGTACTACTGTAAAGTTGGAGTTTGAAACAGTAGTAGCTACTGCGGTGTTGGTATAGGTAATGTTAAGAGGTTTGGGGCTTGCAAGGCCATTATAAGACTGGTCTATTATATAATTATTATTATTACTAAAAGTACAGGTGGTATTATAACGGTATGCATTTGAGTTTATATCCGTATAAAATTCGTTGCTTGTATAATAGAACTGCATAAAAGATTCCTGAGCAGCAACACCGTTTCTTTTAGAAACAACTGCTCTGGCAGAACTACCATCTAAACTTTGGGGTTGCGTTACCATAAAAAATGTATAACCTGTTGTGCCATCAAGGCTGGCAGCCCTGGGGCCAATCATTTTATCATTGGTTGTACTAACATTATCAAACCAAATGCTGGGCATACCATTCATTACATTCGTAGTATAGGTAGGCTGTTGGGCAACTATTGCCTGTGCTACGTTATTACCGTTGCCCGATTGGTCTGCCCAATTGGTAACCAATGTGCCGGTTGGTGCAATGGCCGAAGTTGCTGTAGTACTGGTGGTTAAACCTAAATCGGCTCTTAACCAAAGTGCATTGCTGGTAGAGTTTAATACACCTCCGGGTCCGGTTTGGGCAGCAGTGTCTCTATATATTAAAAGAAAAAGTACTGAAGTAGTGAGATATAAGTACGTTTTCATATTTGCTTGTCAAACAAATATATAGAATAATATTCTTATGGTTAACAGGTCTCAGATTTAATTTTACAGTATTTTAGATAAAATACACTTTAAGTAAGACTAAGTAATACTTACCGCGCCACAAACCTTTGTGTTTTTGAGGCAAGGAGTTATTTTTTTGATACAAATAGTTATTATTTTAAGAGAATCTGTAATTTCAGTTTCATCCTCCTCTATACTCCCCCCTACTTCCCCTATGTAACGGTGCCATTTAGTACCAATCGGTGCCAAATAATACCCCCCTCTTTTTTACGCCAAAAACCTTGATTTTGGCAAATCAATTATCTACCTATATTACTAATAATATTAGCAAATATATGCTAAATATTTTATAGTTCTGGGTTTAACTTTAATTTTTTAGGAAGATGTAACAGGTTCTACTAGGAAGGTCCAATCAAAAATAAAATACGTGAACGATGTAACTTAATAAAAAGCTTGTATAACATTTATGCGCTTATAGCAGCGGATATTTGTTTTTTTAAACGCATGCTTAATTAAACCATCATGAAAACAATTTTATTGATTGAAAGTAACCACGCCATTAGAGAAAACCTGGCCGAAGGGCTTGAAATGGAAGGGTATAACATATTGATGAGTGATAACGGAAAAAGAGGTGTTGAACTTGCCAAAACATGTAAGCCCGATTTAATCATATCAGAGATACTAATGCAGGAAATGGATGGTTATGAAGTGTTGCGTTTGCTTTTAGGTACCGATAACACAAATAAAATACCGTTTATTTTTAGTACCACCATGTCAGAAAAAAAGGACAGAACCTTAGCCCTGGGGCTTGGTGCCGATGATTATATAGTGAAACCTTACGGGTTTGAACCTTTGTTTGCCATGGCAGAAACATGGATAAAATCGGGAAGCAAAAGACAAAAAAACACACCTGATACCTTGTATCTTAATTGATATAAGCTCTTCGAAAGGAGCTAATGTGTGAATGATGTAACTTATTAAAAGAGTTCTGTAACACATAGGCAACTGAAGCAGCTCACCTTTGCAGTGTGGAAATTAATTCACACTTAAATCAACCAAAAATGAAAACAAAAATATTACTTAGCATTACAGCCGCTATTCTGTTATTTCCGAAAATGAATTTCGGACAAGCACCTAACTTAGGTACGGCATCTAACTTTGCACTTTTTTCTACGGTAGGGGCAATAAACATCTCGGGTGTTTCGCAAATTACCGGAGATATAGGAACAAACAGCGGTTCTACTACTGTATTTGTTAACGTAAACGGAAACATACACGACCAGGATGGTGCAAGCAGTCAATGTGCTACCGATTTGCAGTTAGCCTATAACCAATTAACCAGTGCCGTGCCAACTTTTTCTATTGCACCGGGGCTTGGTAACGGAGATACGCTGGTGGCAGGTGTGTACTATGTTGCAGCCGCATCAACACTTGATTTAAACCTTATTTTAAATGCAAAGGGAAACCCTAATGCAGTATTTATTTTTCAAATGCAGGCTGCTTTTTCTACAGGACCTAATGCAAAAGTTAAATTAATTAACGGAGCCTTAGCCTGTAATGTGTATTGGGGGGTTAACGGTGCAGTAGGCATGAGTGCAGGAACTACCATGAGAGGAACGCTTATTGCCAATGGTGCAATTAATATGAATGCAAACGATACACTTGAAGGCCGTGCACTTTCCTTATCTGGTGCTGTTACTGTAGATGGTTCTATGGTATATACACCGGTTGGTTGCGGAAGTCCACTTCTTACAGGTCCAATGGCACCTTCATTAGCTAGCACGGCATGTTACGCCGTATTCTCTACAGATGGTTCGGTTGCCAATGGCGATACCGTAACAGTTGTTACTGGCGATATTGGAACAAATATGGGCTTAACTACAAACTATGATACATTAAAAGTAACGGGTAAAGATCATTTAATTCCGGATGCTTCTACCGCACAATGTGCATCTGATTTAACTAACGTTTCTAATTATTTAAATGCACTTACTGCTGATATTCAATTAATGTATCCTGCACAATTTGGTAACAACTTAGTGCTTACGCCGCATACATACGTTATGAATGCAGCCGTAACATTTACCGATACACTTTACCTGAATGCGATGGGAAATGCTAATGCCGTATTTGTTATCCAAGTGTTTGGTGCATTTGCTACCAGTACTTTTTCAAAAGTTATTTTAACCAACGGAACACAGGCACAAAATGTGTATTGGGAAGTAAATGGTGCAGTAAGCATAAATAACTATTCTATTTTTAACGGAACCATTATAGCAAACAACGGCGCTATAAACATAACTAAGGGTGTTATACTTAATGGAAGAGCTATGTCAACCACAGGTGCTGTGCAAACGGTAGCAGATACCATAACTATACCTAATACAAGTGGTTGTCAACATACTACAGGAATTTTAACTCATGGTACTGCAAATACTACGGCTGCTATTTACCCAAATCCGTTCAGTTCTTCTGCAACTATTAGTATAACTGATGTATCACAAATTAATAATTGCGAAGTAAGGATATACAATGTTTTAGGAGCAGAGGTAATGAGCATACCGGTTACTAAACAAGTAACTACGCTTGAAACAAGCAGTTTTTCTTCGGGAGTTTATTTCTACAAAATAATGGATAATACCAATAAAGTAATACAATCAGGTAAACTGATTGCTCAGCAATAAATTAGTTTAAACAAAGAAACCCATTACAACTTGTAATGGGTTTCTTTTTGTTTTTAATAACCGTTAACATCTAAAACTATGGAAACAGAAAATGATTTGAATGCAAAAATTCTTAAAATCACCATGACTATAAAAGATAAACACCCTGAATTATCTAAATATATAGAGGAAATGAAGGTAACCATCCCTGATGAAAGTAATCCGGAGATAACATTGAAGAACTTAAAAGCATATTATGATTCGTTGAATTCGGTATTGACTAGCTATTTAGTAGACCATCCTGATAAAGTATCTTCTGCAACAAAAGCATAATGCGTGAATGATGTGGGCGTTCCGTTGGTTACAACGGCGGGCTTTGCACTACAATCTTTTATGATTACATAAAAGGATTTTCGTTGCAATCCCTAACGCAAACAATGCATTACTTTTTATTACCAATTCTTGTCAGATAATTTGTCGTAACCACGTAGTTTAATAAATTTCAAAAATTCTTTATTATCTGTCGCTGGAAACTCAACTTGTATTTCATCTGTTAAGTTTTTAAGAACTTTATCTCCAATATTTTTTGCAAATTTTCCCCTTAATGCCTTTTCATACCAAGTTAATAAATGACTTTCAGTTACTATACTCTGTATTTTAGATTTCCAACCCATTTGATTAAGAAGAGAAACTATAATTTTTTGTTCAGTATCCTTACATACAATAACAATTCGGTCTGCTGATACAGAAGAAACAATATTCTCTGCGAGTTCTTCCGTAAGCGATAAATGTTTAATCTGAATTGCAAGACCAAAGTTTGCCCACATATCAAGCCCTCTGTCTGCTGCATTAGTAACGCCAACACGGTTTATTCTTGCTTTTAATTTAACGGATGTTTGTTTAGGAGTAAGTTGAATTACACTTTTTGCAAAGTCTTCGAATTCTTTAAGAATATCTGTTTTATTGGGATTCATACTTACTTCCACTGTAATCTCCAATGCCTCAACTAATGCAGAAAATAAAGAGTAAACAATTATTTCGTAAATCTTGTCAATACTTCTACGAAGACCTGGCTCATTCCAAAACATTGCAAGAAATTCGTCAAGCTTAAAATTGTTTTTATTGTGAGTTATGGTATAATCTAATCCTGTCGACATTTGGCTAAAACGTTCAAGGAACTTACGATAAACATACGCTTCTACAATTCCTTTCTTTGCTCTATTTTCTTTTCCAAGTATTTCAAGAACTGAAGGTGGAACAGCATTATCGTTGAAAATATCATCTTGATACCGAGCTGATGAAGTACTTGTTCTTCCTAAAAACTGAACACAAACAATATCTCTCCACTTTTTTGAAGTTGTTCGATATGTTGTAAGGTCTGAGAGTATAATATCTTTTTCAATTCTATCTCTATATAAAATTTCTGCTACTTGAATTGGTTTATAAAGATGAACCCTTGCTTTATCTATTACCTTATCTAACGCTTGCTTTGCTTCTTGTATATTCATTTTGGGGTTCTAATAATGTTAATTGAATTGATTCCTTTACGGCTTCTTTTTTTGCTTGTAAAGCATTCATCATTTCACCAGCTATTGCTTTTATTACAGGAACGGAAACTGAATTACCTGCAACTTTTCGAGCTTGTGAATAAGGAAGATTAATTTTAAATGTGTCTGGGAAACCCTGTAAACGCAACATTTCTCTATCTGTTAATCGTCTAACACCATTTACTACTAAATAATTGTAGCTTCCCCCTGCACGTAAAGCACAAGAATAAGGTAATGCAGAAATATTGCCCCCTATATTTTCATGCCAAATAGAAGGAAATGGGGGGACACCCTTTACTATCTCAAATCGTTTTCGTTTAATTGTGTCCGATAGAAAATAGTTTTTAGGTATTTCTTCATCATTCTGCAAAACCTCCGATAAAGGTTTATAGTACCCTAATGGTCTTGGAAATTTGAAATGAATAGGCTCTAAAAAACCCACAATGTAAATACGTTCCCTTTTTTGAGGAACGCCGAAGTCTAAAGAGTTAAAGACTTTGTGATAAACTGTATAACCAAGCCCTCTTAATTTTTTAAGGATAACCGTAAATGTTTGCCCATTGTCATGAGTCGTTAATCTCTTTACATTTTCTAACAAGAATGCTTTTGGTCTTTTCGTTTCTAAAATCGCTTCTATGTTAAAAAACAAAGTCCCTCTTGTATCAGCAAAACCAAGTCCTTTACCTGCAATACTAAAAGGTTGGCAAGGAAATCCTGCTAATAAAATATCGTGGTCGGGAATGTCTTTCGGTTCAATTAAGTTAATATCTCCAAATGGTTTTTCACCAAAATTCTCTTCATACATTTTCTGAGCTTCTTTATCCCACTCAGAAGAAAAAACATTTTCACAACCATACGCTTCAAATCCAAGTCTTATACCTCCTATACCTGCGAAAAGGTCTATTGTTTTATATTTCTTTTTCATTTATTCTTCTCAATGTATGAATATTCAAATGTAATTAAAAGTTGTGTTGTTCATTAAAAAGTAGTTACTGATTTATTAAACAAAAATCTACCGTCCCTATAAAATAAGATTTTTTCCATACAATTCTTAAAAATCTCAATAAAGATACGCACTTCGGGTGCATAACTTAATTTGACTTTGGGTATTCTTATTTCGTAAATTAGCCTAAGAGCAAAACAAAAACAATGCGCTTAGCTAAATCAAATCCCAAGTTGTTAGAAGCCACCCCGCGTTTGTTGGGCGGTATCCCTAAGCTGTTAGGGAGCATCCCTAACATACGTGGCGGCATCTTTAGTTTACGCAGAAGCATCCTTAGTACACTTGGAGGCATCCCTAGGCTACTTGGCAGCGTCCCTAACTTACACAGAAGCATGCCTAGGCTGTTGGGGAGCTTCCCTAACATACTTGGCATCATCCCTAACATGTGCGGGATAGCTCCTAATGTGTGCGGGATAGCACAACGTAAACGTTATTGTATCTCTAACCTTTTAAAAACCCTATAAAGTCATGACAAGCAAGAAGAAATTAACCAAGAAATTTATCCTGACAGCCGATTTGCACGGCAAAACACAGGAAGACACGCTGGCAAAAGAAACAGACATGGTAAAAGCTCAAATAGCCAACCCTACGTTGGTAGCGGGGTTAAACCCAACTGCCGCCACCGTGCAGGGGCAAATAACTGCCATAACTGACCCCAACACAGGGCTAATACACCAACGCAGTGTATTAGAGGCGCAAACTAAGGCGCTAACCCTGCAAATAAACAAGGGTATTGAGGATATACGGGATATTATTATTGACGACTGGATGCCTCAAACACAAAGCGCGCTTACGGCAACGCCTGCATTAGCCTTAACGGCAGCAAGCAATGCGGCATTGTTGTTGTTTGGCGTAAAAGGTGTATCGGGTGGTGCTGCGCAGGCAACCAATATTGCCTTAATGAGTAAAACGGCGACCAGTGCACCCGTAATTGTAAAGATAGATACCGATGTGGCAGGCGAACATATTTTGCATATACACAACAACATTACGGGCAAACGCGGGCACCCGGCTGATGTGTCGGAAGTAGATATTTATGCACAAACCGGCGGCACACAGCCTGCCAACCTTGCGGCGTTGCAGGCAGCAGGCGGGCAAATTTTGGGCGAAGCAGAGCGTGGTGTATATATTAATGTAATACCTACCACCGTTGCCAAAGGCACTACCATTTACTACATAGCTGTTTACAAAGGCAAAAAAACCAAAAAAACCGTAGCACAAAGCGTAGTGGCAACTGCGGTTACTAAGTAAGTTAGAAGTTATAATTTCTAAGTTGAAAGTCCTTCTCTTAAACGAGAAGGACTTTTTTCTTTATGTGTTGTTTGCGTTATGGGATTGTAGTGGAAAGCCTTTGTTGTAATCAACAAAGCTTGCAACGTAAAGCCCGACGGCACGCTTAGATTTCTCGACTTCGCTCGAAATGAAAGCGCGCGCCGGAACGCCCCAATAAAATAAGTGAATGATGTAAGGATTACAAAAGATAGTGTAACACATACGCAGTTAAAGCAGCGCACCTTTGCAGAGTGAAAATTACTTCGCACTAAAAAAATAAAATAGAAATGAAAAACGTAACTGAATTAAAAGGAAACTGGAATGAAACAAAAGGCAAGCTAAAACAAAAGTTTGCTATGCTAACAGACAATGACTTATTATTGGTAGAAGGCAAGCACGATGAAATGCTTGGCAGACTTCAAACCAAATTGGGTAAAACAAAAGAACAAATACAAAAGATTATTTCTGATTTGTAAACTCAATATCACACAAAAACAATACTTAATTTTTAAACCATTATATAAAATATCAAAATGAAAAAAACAATTTATAGAGTAGCAGCCGTAACCTTTGCAATGGGTATGATATTAACAAACTGCAGCACACCAACCGAAAAAGTAGAAAAAGCGGAAGCAAACGTTGCAGAAGCAAATAAAGATTTGGACAAAGCGCAGGATGAATATCTTACAGATATTGATAATTGCCGCAAAGCAAGCGATGAAAAAATTGCTGCCAACAACCAAAGCATTGCCGACTTTAAAACTAGAATAGCTAATGAAAAGAAAGACGCTAAAGCAGATTATAACACCAAAATAGCTGATTTAGAACAAAAAAACAGCGACATGAAAAAAAAGATGGATGATTATAAGGCAGATGGTAAAGAGAACTGGGAATTATTTAAAGCTGATTTTAATAAAGGCATGGATGATATCGGGCAATCGTTAAAAGATTTGACTACTAAACATCCAACAAGTTAAATCAAGCTGAATCAATAAAAGAAAGAACCTAATAACTAATAATTAAATAAAACAATTTAAAATAAATCAAATGAAAAAAACAATTATAATAATTGCAACAATAGTTACTTCTTTTGGAAGTATAGCAAAAGCACAAGATGCCGCCGATATAGATGCGCGCACACAATTTGCCTTCGGACTTAAAGCCGGTGTGAACCGCTCTAATGTATATGATGCAACAGGTCAGAACTTTATTGCAAATCCAAAAATGGGTTTTGCAGGGGGTGTTTTTCTTGGCATACCCATCGGCAAATACTTTGGTGTTCAACCGGAAGTCTTGTTTTCTCAAAAAGGATATAAATCATCCGGTACTTTATTAGGCTTTACTTATTCTGATACAAGAACCACTAATTATATAGACATACCACTTCAACTGCAATTTAAGCCATTTGAAATTTTAACTATACTTGGCGGCGTTCAGTACTCTTATTTGCTTCATCAAAATGATGTTTACACTTTTGGCGCAAACAGCACAGCACAAGACCAGGCGTTTCAAAATGATAATGTCAGAAAAAACATCTTTGGCGCCGTTGTAGGAGCAGATCTTACGATTGACCATTTTGTTATTTCTGCAAAAGCTTGTTGGGATTTACAAAACAATGCAGGAAACGGAACATCTTCTACCCCACGTTACAAAAACGTTTGGTTACAGGCAACCGTTGGATTCAGATTGTATTAAACAATAATATAACCCATGTTGCTTATAAATAAAACAACATGGGTATAATTTTATTACACCTCAATATATGCAACACACAGATAAAAATAAAACACCTATAGCCGATAAAGCATCTGTTAATAAAGCCGACCATACCGGTACAGATACTGATGCGGATAAAACGGGAACAGATACAGGTTCAGATAAAACAAAAACAGGTAATACTGAAAAGGAATCTAACAGATTTGATAAACCAAAAAGAGAAATTGATCCTGATAGAACAGGCATAGATATCAATTCGGATAAAACTAAAAAAGAAACTAATTAAACTAAAAACAAAATCATGGGAAATTTACTTTACGCTTTTGCAGTAATATTAATTATTGTTTGGGCAATCGGATTCATCGGATATAATGCAGGAGGTATTATACACATACTATTGGTAATTGCCATTATTGCGGTTATACTAAGGGTTATTCAAGGCAGAAAACCTCTTTAAATTATTCTGTATCATACGTAAGTAAATAACATGGAAAAGAAAAAAACTGGCTATTGCCAGTGGCAGGGTATATTACGAGAAGAAAAAATAATATGTTCGAGTTTTAAGCCTAATGCTGTAGTTTATTCAGGCTATTGGATATATGTCATTCCGATGTGAGAGCCAACCTAAACAACCAACAAGAACTAATGTGCCGCTAATATTTAAAGTGGTTATGTAAGGGTTAACATAATGTACATGAGTTAACTTGATAACTTTTCACGTATGCCTTTAACCGTTCCTTGTCATTTTTGATGTGTTCCATTTCATCGGGACGGGGAGCTACGACCAGACTGTAAAACTTGGCTTCGTTCTTTTCTATGTTCGGGCAGTTATTATCTATGCTTCGGATAACTTCTATGCTGCTTATCATATCCTTATCATGGTTAAAGTAAAGTTCCTTTTCCAAGCCTTTGTCTTTATCTTCCTTGCTTAAATAATTTACTAAGGCGGTACAGCTTCCGGCCTCAACATTCAAATCTCAATTTACCCTAACCCCAACAATGGTAGTTTTGTTATAGAGCCAAGCAATGCAACAAAACAAACTATGCAGATGTATGATGTAAATGGTAAGCTTGTTTTAAACCAAATCATAAACGGTAAAACAACTATAGATGCCGGCAGTTTAAATGAGGGTGTTTATAATATCAGTATTATAAGTAATGAAGGTATAGTAAATAAAAGGGTGATGATAGTTAAATAGACAAATGAGTATTATATTTGATTGAATGAAATGGTGCCCAAAATTACACCATGAAAAGACTTATACTGATACTTTCAATTGTATTTCATAGTGTTATAATTGCTCAGAATTATCAATTACCGAAAAATAAGAACCTAGAGGTAGCGATACTATTTACCAAAATATTTTAAATAATAGAGATAGTATTTTGACCTATGCCGGAATAAAAGAGTATTCTAGTTATAATTCTCTTAATGTTTACCCCAACCCAAGCAATGGTAATTTTGTTATAGAACCAAGCAGCGCAGTAAAACAAACTATGCGGGTTTATGATGTGAACGGTAAAATTGTATTAAGCCAAACCATAAACGGAAAAACCAATATAGATGCCGGCAATTTATCTGAAGGTGTTTATAATGTAAACATTACTGGAAACAATAGTGCGATGAACAAGAAGTTGGTTATTGTGAGGTAAATTAATCTTGTTTTCTTTAACTTCTCCTTTGCTTAAAGAAACAAACAAATTAATTCCATCAGCAATTAAGCAAAGAACAAAAACAAACATTCCGCTTTACCCTTTCATTGCGGTGCCGGTTTATCACCGCAATGAAACAAAATTTAAAAAATTCCATCCGAAAAACGCTGCCAGACCAACGGTGTGCGATGCGGGCGCAAAAAGCCCTTAGCAATCATACAAAAATTTATACTATATAACATCTCTAAAGATTATTACAAAAAACAAAAGCGGTAAAAACCGCCCCTGCTCTGTTCAACTAAATTAAGCTGCTTTTTTCTCAAGCGGCTTGTTTTGTTTTAGTAACCTTAGTTTATTGGGTTTTATTTTTTGGCGTGTGTTTTTGTTTCCTTTAAAACCATGCCAAAAAACAAAAGGAAGGGCTGGCAGTTTTAGCAAGCGTTTTTTCTTTACCGATTTTTTTGTGCGTTGATAGCGTAACAATAAATAGTGTGTTGAAGATGTTATACAAAAGATAAGAAGGTCTTATTATATAAATTGACCTTCTTATCTTTTGTATAACAAGCGTGGAGAAGATAAAATGTTGGCGTGTGTTTTTGTGTGCTTTAAAACCATGCCAACATTTTATCTGTGTGAAAGCCGCTTGCAGCATAATATTTTTGAACAATTATAATAAGCCTGTATCTATTATTTAATTTTACAAAGTACACAAAGTAAAAACCAAAAAGTAGAAACTATGATAACTAAATTTTTCCTGTACGCCCGTAAATCCTCTGAAGCAGAGGAAAAACAGGTAATGTCTATCGAGGCGCAATTGTTTGAACTGACCGAATGGGCAAACAGAGAAAATATAGTTATCTCCGAAACCTTTGTAGAAAGCAAAAGCGCAAAAAGTCCCGGTCGTAAAGAATTTAACCGCATGATTGAAAAGATACATGCGAGCAAAGAGCCTGTCGGGATATTGGCTTGGCATCCTGACAGGCTCGCTCGTAATTCCATAGATGGCGGTCAAATTGTTTACCTGATTGATACCGATAAAGTATCTGCGCTGCGCTTTCCTACTTTTTGGTTTGAGCCTACACCTCAAGGATTGTTCATGCTGCAAGTAGCTTTCAGCCAAAGCAAGTATTATTCAGATAATCTTTCCGAGAACATTAAACGGGGCATACGCCAAAAAATAAGACGTGGCGAATTTTTAAGCGGCAGAGCACCTGCGGGCTATGTCAATAATCCAAAAATCAGAAACGTAGAAATAGAGCCTTTAAAAGCAAAGGTTATGCAAAAGTTCTTTGCTGATTTTGCGCAGGGGCTTTACAACTTGGAAACGGCAAGACATTCCCTGAGTGATGCCGGTATTGTTTGCAGCAATGGCAATACGCTTACTCCTTACATGGTTTACCGTTTATTAACCAACAGAACCTACATAGGACAAATAGAGTGCAAAGGCGAAGTTTACGAAGGGAATTTTCAGCCACTAATTGATAAGGCAACTTTTGAAACCGTACAAAAGAGATTGCAGGACAGAGCAAGACCAAGAAAAACAAAAAAACTGCATGACTTCCCTTTTCGGGGTATGTTTAAATGTGGCGAATGCGGCGGACAAATAACGGCTCAGTTTGCCAAAGGCAATGGTGGTACATACCGTTATTACCGTTGCTCAAAAAAGTTCGGCACATGCAAACAAGGGTATCTAAGGGAAGACTTGCTCTTGGCGCAACTAAAAGAGGAGTTTCAAAAGGTTGCCATTCCTGACGATTGGGCTAAAAACATGCTAAAAGAGATTGAGCTTTGGCAAAAGGAAGAACAGACACAAACAAAATCTTTTACTAAGAATATAGATGCGCAAAACAAACAAATAGAGG
>CAJCJB010000022.1 GCA_903970545.1 Candidatus Saccharimonadota bacterium
GGAGATGGTGTTAATTATACTCAAATAGGTTTATTTGGTAATAGCGGAAGTACTTACGCCGGCTCTACAGGAACCAGTGGGGTTGGTTATCTTGCGAATACATCTTATTATTTTAATTCTTGTGGTGCAGGTGGTAGTTTAGCACCGGTTGTAACAAGTGGGGGGCCTCCTTCTACTTGTGTGGGAGATACATTAACTATTTGTGGGGCTGGTAATGTTATTGCTCACACAGTTAGCTTTATTCCTCCCTCAACAACCGGTAGTGTTTCTGCTGTGGCTACTGCCCCAGGTTTGGGCTCAAATTTCTCGGTAACAAGCTCTACTTCTGGCACAAGTGCTTCGTTAACTTTTCAGGTAAACAGTACCGGATTAACCGCAGGGTATTATACTGTAACTGTAACAGCCACTAATAATGCTTCTCTTAGTACCACACTTAATTATATTATTCATGTAGTAGGCGGTACTTCATTTCCAAGCCCAGCCATTGCGGTAAGTCCTTCTGTTACTTGTGGCAGCCCCGCAGTAGTTACCTTAACCAATAGCAGTAGTTATACTTCTTATACCTGGACACCCGGAGGAGCAACTACTCCAAGTATTACAGTAGCTACAACAGGCACTGTTCAGGTAACCGTTTCTCAAGCTGGTTGTATAAGTACCGGTTCGGCAACTGTTCAAATAAATTCATCTCCCAATCCCGTTATTGGAGGGGCTATAACCTATTGCCCTCCATCTACCAGCACAGAACTTTATGTTAATACACCTATATCGGGTGGCACTGCTCCCTATTCATATAATTGGAATAGCGGACTTGGTACACACGATACATTACAACCTGCTACAGGTTCTCCAACTGGTATCGGATATACAGTTGTGGTAACTGATGCCAATGGCTGCACAGGCACAGCATCTGTTACCGTTACATCAGGTTCAGTAACTCCTTTGAGTATTACAGCTGGTGGAAATTTATGTGGAATTCCAGGAACAGGTACTCTTTTTTCCTCTATTACTACCGCAAGCTCTTATACATGGTCTCCATCAGGAGGTATTGGTTCATCCACCCCCACATATACGGTAGGAAGTACACCTGGCTTATACACTTTGGCTTTAACTATAAATAATTGTACTGTTTCTGCTACTTACTCATTATCCTCTCCTACCCCTCCTGTTATAGCTATTGCAGGAAACACAGTAATTTGTTCTGGCGGAAACACTACGCTTTCAGTAAGTGCCACGCCAACTGCAACTGCAGGATATACTTATACGTGGTATAATGGAAGTACAGTTATATCAAATACCAATACTGTAACATTAAATGTAGCGGGAAGTGTAGACAGCGTTAGTGCCGTTAACAATAATACGCTTTGTAAAAATGCACAAACCTTTACTATTGTTGTTTCACCAAGTCCATCTGTTTCAATCGGAGAAAATTCTACAACTTATTGTAAAGGGCATGGTGATACACTTTGGGCAATTCCTATAGGAGGCTCACCTCATTATACATATTCTTGGTCTCCGGGTGGTTTAACAAACGATACTATAGTTGCTATACCGCCTACTACTGTTATAAGTATTAACTATTCAGTAACTATTACTGACAGTATGGGATGTAAAGCAACCTCACTGCCATTAAACCTAAAGCAAAATAATCCCAAGGTATTTTCGCAAAACGTGTCTGTCTGTCCCGGTAATATAGCAATTGTACGTGCTCATGGCTCAGGCACTAATCCGCTTACATATACTTGGCAGCCAAGTATGGTTACCGGAACAACTTACACTACATCTACCCCTGGCACTTATACTGTTTACATGACAGATTTTTATGGTTGCAAAGACTCCCTTAATGTTACCGTATCACAATATCTTGTTCCTCAAGCAAGTTTTACTTATTCTCCCACCCCTCCTCAGCAAGGTTCTCCCATTTCTTTTACATATAACGCGCCTAATTCGCTTAATGATTCTGCTGTGTGGTATACTTGGTATTTTGGAGATTTAGATACTGTTATAGCAAATGCTAATCCTACACATACGTATGCTAATGGTGGAACTTATACTGTTACACTTATTGTAGCTAATGAGAATGGTTGCCTTGATACAGTTACACAAGTATTAAATATCCAATATAATATAATTGCTCCAAATATTATTACCCCTAACGGTGATGGTATAAACGAGTTTCTTGCTTTTAAAAACCTGCAATATTTTAGTAATAGTAAAATATGGATTTACAATCGTTGGGGTACTTTGCTATATCATAATAATGATTATCAAAATGATTGGACAGGAAAAGATTACAGCGACGGAACTTACTTCTATGTTTTAGAAGTGCCGGATAAACCCCAAACACTTAAAGGCTTTTTTGAGAGTATAAAATAATTGTTAGCCTAAACGCTACAGTAGAAAGGGGCTTCGATATTAAAAAAGGCTACCTTTGCTCTCATGTTTCTCAAAACAATTGACAGGTATATTCTAAAAAAATTTATCGGTACCTTTATTTTCTCCATCATCCTCATTATTTGCATTGTTGTTATTTTTGATATTTCTGAAAAAATAGACAACTTTATTCATGCTACTTTACACGAAATTATCTTCGATCACTACCTCAATTTCATTCCTTATTTCATCAACATGCTTAGTCCGCTGTTTACTTTTATTTCGGTTATTTTCTTTACCTCAAAAATGGCAACCCGTTATGAAACGGTTGCTATATTGAGTAGTGGTATTACTTATAAACGATTTTTACGCCCCTATATTATAGGTGCTACAGGTATTGCATTAACATCCTTATATGTTAGTCATTTTGTTATCCCGAAAGCAAACAAACAAAAACAAGCTTTTGAAGACAAATACATCAACAACAACTACCAAACCCAAGAGAGAAACATACACCGCCAGCTTGATAAGGAAACGCTTATTTATATGGAAAGCTATACTAATTCTGATATGCGCGGCAATAGATTTACAGTAGAAAAGATTAAGAATTTTCAGCAATATTATATGTTAAGTGCCGATTGGATACAATGGGATAGTATCAAACAAAAATGGACAGTTTATAACTATTATGAGCGTATTATGCACGAGAATAAATCAGACAAAAACCCGGGTAAGCGTTATACAGAAGAACTTAAATTCGGGAAAGAAAAAATAATTGAGATAGATTTTAAGCCTTCTGATATGGGACGGATAGAAAGCAAAGTAGAGGTAATGACTTTTCCCCAATTGAAAAAATTTATTGCCGATGAAACAGAAAAAGGTTCGAGCGGTATTGAACGTTTTAAGGTAGAAAATTATAAGCGAACGGCTATTCCTTTTTCTACTTTTATATTAACTATTATAGGGGTTTGTATCTCATCTCGTAGGGTGCGTGGCGGTATTGGTCTGCATTTGGCAATAGGTTTATTGCTGGCAGCTTCGTATGTTTTGTTTTTGCAAGTGTCTTCTATTTTTGCTGTTAATGGTATTATGCCTGCCTTGCTTGCTGTTTGGATACCAAACTTCTTGTATGGAGGTATTGCCTTTTACTTATACCAGACAGCACAAAAGTAAATTACTTAGAAATACAAATCTTCTGCTTTTAAGCGAAGGTATCTTCTTACAGAAAGGGCTACACTTAAACCCGAGATGATTATTCCTAATAAAATAGTTACTAAAAATAGTACCAATAAGAAATTAGGGTTTTGAACCACTAATAATTCAGGAATGAATTTATTAGAAGCAATAATAAAAACCACCACCATGATATCAGCTACAATACCCGCTATTACACCATTTATAATACCGCTTAAAATAAAAGGTTTTCGAATGAAGGATTGCGTAGCACCTACAAGATACATTGTTCTGATTAAAAAACGTTTGGCATAAATAGATAAACGGATGGTATTATTAATCAGGGCAACTGCAATTACTATCAGTATTAAAGAGAAGAATAAAATAATGGCACTTATTTTTTGCGTATTCTTATTAATGTTCTCTACTAATATTTTTTGATAGACTACTTCTCTTACAATTTTTTCCGAAGCTATTTCTTTCTCTATCCAGGCAAGGCTATCAGGGTTAGCATACTCTGCTTTTATGTTGGCATTAATAGAAGATGGCAACGGATTAAACCCTAAGAAAGTAACAAAATCATCGCCTGTTTTTTTCTTCATTTCTTCAGCGGCTTCTTCTTTACTTTTATAAGTGGCAGATTTAATATAAGTTGCAGCATCAATGGTTTTCTTTAATTTATCAATCTCGGGTTGGGGCGCATCTTCTTTTAAATATACCTGAAAGCCCACGTTTTCTTTTACATGGTTTACAATTAACCGTGCATTAATAAACACCCAACCTACCAAAGCCAATAAAAACAAAACCAACGATAGACTAACAATTACCGTTACCGATGATGTTTTTATTTTATTTTGCAATACATTACCTGCCATATCAACGGCTAATGTACATTTGCTTATTATTAGTTTAACCGCCTGAAAAGCACATTAACTAACAAACCATTGTTGAATGCACAAACCTATACCACGTTAATTAAAACACACGCCAAGCGTTTGGGTTTTGAGTATTGCGGTATTTCTAAAGCTGAGTTTTTAGAGGAAGAGGCACCACGTTTAGAGAAATGGTTGAACAACAACATGCACGGAAAAATGAAGTATATGGAAAACTACTTCGATAAGCGATTAGACCCACGTTTGTTGGTTGATGGCGCTAAATCGGTAGTATCTTTATTACTCAATTACTACCCTGAGAAAAAGCAAAACCCCGATGCCCCACAAATTTCTAAATACGCGTATGGAAACGATTATCATGATGTGATAAAAGAAAAATGCAAAACACTGGTGAATGTTTTAAGAGAAGAGATTGGCGAAATAAACGGACGTTGCTTTGTAGATTCTGCACCTGTTATGGACAGGGCATGGGCGCAAAAATCGGGATTGGGATGGATAGGAAAAAACAGCAACCTGATTACCAAAAGCAGCGGATCATTCTTTTTTATTGCCGAACTTATTTTAGATATTGAGTTGGAATACGATGGTCCTATGAAAGATTACTGCGGTACTTGCACCCGTTGTATAGATGCCTGCCCTACTGATGCTATCATAGGACCTCATGTAGTAGATGGCAGCAAATGCATTTCTTATTTTACCATAGAGTTAAAAGAAAATATACCTGCCGAGTATAAAAACAAATTAAATAACTGGACGTTTGGTTGCGACATCTGTCAGGATGTATGCCCCTGGAACAGGTTTAGTAAACCACATAAAGAACCCTTATTCGCAAATGATACCGATAAGCTTGATTGGGACAGCAAACAGTGGCAGGAAATAAGTCAGGAAGTATTTGCCAAAGTGTTTAAAGGTTCTCCCGTTAAACGCACCGGCTTTAAGGGATTAAAAAGAAACCTTGATTTTTTAGCCGCATCCTTCGACGCCGCTCAGGATGACACCTCAGAGTAGAATGGGTGCACCTGTGCTAATCTGCATAACTTGTGGCTTTTATTTAGGAATCCTTTCCTGAGCACGCAGCAAACTTTCTTTAAAATCCTTATCGTGCGGGTTTAACTCAATAGCTTTGTTATAATCATCTACAGCTTCTTTATAAAGCCCTATATTATATTTTGATAAGCCCCTGCTATAGTATGCATACGTGTTTTTAGGGTTTAATTCAATGGCTTTGGTATAATCATCAATAGCCTCTTTATAATTCCCGAAATCAAACTTGGCATTAGCCCGTGTGTAATATACATAGGCACTTTTGGGGCTTAAATCTACCGCAGCCGATAAATCATCAAAAGCCTCGTTGTACTGCCTTAAATCAAACCTGGCATTGCCCCGTGTATAATAAAAGCGAACTACCTTCGGGTTCAGTTCTATGGCTTTGTTAAGGTCTTCAATGGCTTCTTCATATTTGTTAAGTTCGTTTTTTGCCGAACCCCTGTCGCCATAAGCATCAGCATCTTTTGGGTTTAACTCAATTACTTTGGTAAAATCTTTAATGGCATCTTCATACCTTTCCAGTTGATATTCTGCCAGGCCCCGGTTATAATACCCATCCGTATCTTGTGGGTTTAATTTTAGTCCTTTGGTAAAATATTTAATGGCTTCTTTATACTCTTTTTTTTGTGCGGCGGTATCTCCTTTATCAAACCAATAGCCCGCATCTTTTTGCGCATA
>CAJCJB010000023.1 GCA_903970545.1 Candidatus Saccharimonadota bacterium
AGTAAAAAGTAATCCTTCCAATCTTTTTATTTCATGCAAAAATCTGGAAGAAGACTTTGCTTTTTTTATGAAGGAGTTTATTTTTATTGAAGCAGCAGGTGGATTAATTAACAACGATAAAAACCAATATCTTTTTATTTACCGACATGATACTTGGGATTTGCCAAAAGGGAAATTAGAAAAAAAAGAAGCTCCTGATAAGGCTGCCATAAGAGAATGTCAAGAAGAATGCGGTTTAAAAAAGATAAAACTAAATGAGTTCCTAACAAACACCTATCACATTTATTTCTATAAAAAGGACTGGGCTTTAAAAAAGACCTATTGGTACAGGATGCTTTGTAATGAAACTAATTTGGTTCCCCAGTTGGAAGAAAGCATTACAGAAGTTGCCTGGAAAAACAAAAATGAGATTCCTGCTATGCTAACTAATACCTATACTAATATTATTGATGTGCTTAAAGAAGCTAACCTATTGGATAACTAAGGTAGTTTGAAAAGTAGTCTGATTATTTTTCTTATCACTTACCTGTAAGTTAAGCATCACTTTACCTTTAGGTATTTTCTCATCAATAGTAAAGTATATGGTATTGGTTTTATACTCGTACTCTGCCAAATGCCATTTGCCATTAATGAATAATTTAAATAACCCTATTCCGCTAAAAGCATCATTTACTTTAAAAGAAATAATGTCTCCTATCTTATAAACTCCAGATTTCTTTTGTGTGATTAATTTCACTTGCGGAGCAACCGTATCCACATCTACTTTATAGTTACCGAAGGTTTTGGTGTTTGCTTTTACATAACCATTCTCAAAAGTACCACCTACATAGATTTTACCAGCAGTTACATCAGCTATGCAGAGCTTATCAGTATATTTTAAAAGATTAGTTGGCACCTTTAAAGTAATGGTGCAATTATTCTGAAATGGAATATCGTAGTCTTTTGAAGTGAAGGAAAATATATTGTTTTGATAATAAGTATTAAGCTGCGCATCTTCATACAAGCTTTTGGCAGGAAGTTCTATACTATAATCTGCTGTTCCTACTTTATAAGGTTGCAAACAGTACTGTATTCCCTTTACTCCCTCTCCTTTGGAGAGGTTGGGGGTGATGCTTGTATTTATTGTTTTTATAATAAAAGAAACCTCATCCTTTTGATTATAGAAATCATATACTATAATTCGTATAGCATGAGGTGTACCATCATTGAAATAAATAATTCCTCTGTCGTGGATGATTTTATAAATAGGTAAATCATTATTCTTTGCTTTAAATAGTTTTTGAATAGTAATACCTTGCTTCCTCTTGACATCATAATCTGAGTATGTATTTACATAACGAGCTACATCAAAATGAATGCTATCCAACACATGGCGGTAATACAATTTACCATCTACATAAATTTCTGCTTTGTAGATATTATTTTTATTGCCCTGCGTTTGCTCATAGTCAAAACACTCTATACCAAAACCAATAGGGTAGCTTGTTTTAAGTGTGTCTGTCTTTTTTATACTTGGCAATAGCTTTTCTAATTTATCTTCGTTATACAAAGCAATACGTTGTATTTTAGGAGCAACTACATCTTCAATCTTTAAATAGCGCAGGGGGTTTAACGGAGCTTCGGTTTTTTCATTTCTTATTTCAAAGTGCAAATGCGGCCCCTGACTGCTACCTGTGTTACCTGTATAGCCAATAATATCTCCCTGCTTTACAGGCAACTCATTAGATTTAGGAAACAACTCTATTTCAAAGCTCTCGGCAAGCTCTTGTGCGGCGTAAGCATAGTTTTTTATTTTATCGTTAAAGCCATATTCATGTCCGTAAACACTTACCAAACCATTGGCATGGGTTATATACAATACCTTGCCATAACCGAAAGAAGATATTTTAATACGCGAAACATAGCCATCTGCCACGGCATAAATAGGCAAATGATTGGTGGCATGTGTTTTAAAATCTATACCGGCATGGAAGTGATTGGGGCGCACCTCGCCATAATTGCCTGTTAACTGAGGCTTCTCTCCTTTTAGGGGATGAATGAAGGTTTGCCCAAAGCAGACGTAAGATATGAGAATTGAGATAATAGAGAAGAACTTGGTGAAACCATTTGACATTATATGTTATAAGGGTTTTCTTCTTGAGCTTTTTCTACCAAGTTTAAAACTTCAGGTATTACAACATTTCGATAATATTCTTGATTTTTTAACTTGTTAGATGAATCTCTACTTTCTAAACTAAAGCGTATACTTTGAATTTCAGCTCTACTGCCAAGTAAGCTCTTTTCAATGCCTGCAATACACGTTAGTAATTCCGTTCCGAAAATATCTTCTTTACTAGTTTCCATAGCTGCTAACCTTTTCTTATAATCTGTAATTATTATTTCCATGGTATTTTGTTTTAAGGATTAATATAAGGGCAAAAGTAAGCTATTAATTAAGGCGATTTAAGAATAGTTATTCACAACTAACTAATAATGAATTAGTTATTAAAATTACTAACTTATCTACTCAATGATATGCCTTAAAAGTACATAAACTTAGCTGCTGATTATGCAGTTTGCAGCTAAGATTCTAACAAATAGCGGTTACTCTATTAAATACTAGCATTTCTTTCTAATACACCAGTTTTACACGGTAATAAGTTAAGGCTACAGGTTGGAAAACTAAGGCTATAACATAGAAAGCTGAGGCTACGAGTTGGAAAGCGAAGGCTACAGGTTGTGAAGCGGAGGCTCTGGAAAGGAAGTTTTAAAGGTTAACCTTCTTCTCTAAAAGATAATGATTGCGTACAGAGGAGTTTCGCAGAATAAGCTCAGCAATAAAGCCGCTTAGGAATAAAAGAGTTCCTAAAACCATAGTGGTTAGGGCAATAAAGAACCAGGGATTGCTGGCTACTAAAGGGGCGCGTTGGTTGTTATACACACAATAAAGCTTTTCTGCCCCTAAATAAACAGCTACAAAAAAACCTACTATAAACATAAACGTGCCCATAGTGCCAAACAGGTGCATAGGGCGCTTACCAAACTTGGAAAGAAAGGTTATAGTAAGTAAATCTAAAAAGCCATTAATAAACCTGTCCCAGCCAAATTTAGAAACACCATATTTGCGTGCCTGATGTTGCACGGGCTTCTCGGTAATGTTTTCAAAGCCTGCATTTTTAGCCAGCACGGGTATAAAACGGTGCATCTCGCCATACACTTCAATACTCTTTATTACATCTTTGCGGTAGGCTTTCAAGCCACAATTCATATCATGCAGCTTAATTCCGCTTATTTTTCGATTAGTCCAGTTATATAGCTTGCTTGGTAAATTCTTGGTAACGGCATTATCGTAGCGCTTTTGTTTCCAGCCGCTCACCAAATCAAAACCGCCTTGGGTAATCATTTTATATAGTTCGGGTATTTCATCCGGACTATCCTGCAAATCGGCATCCATGGTTATAACCACATTGCCCTGTGCAGCCTCAAAACCCACATGCAAAGCAGGCGATTTACCATAATTTCTTCTAAATTTAATGGCTTTTACGTTAGAATTCTTTTGCGACAGCCCTTCAATTACACTCCAGGATTTGTCTTTACTGCCATCATCCACAAAAATAACCTCATAGCTAAAATTGTTTTGTTGCATTACCCGCACAATCCAATCGTGCAACTCGGACAAGGATTCTTCTTCGTTTAGTAAGGGTATTATTACGGATATATCCATAAAGAGATAAGAGGCAAAGTTTGTCAATTTTATCGGAATAAGGAAATAAATGCTACTTTTGCGTCGGGTAAGTCTTTCACGATCAGCTCCTGTCGAATCCCCCAGGATGGGAACATAGCAAGGGTAGATGGTTGTAGCGGTGCGATGAAAGTAGCTTACCCTTTTTTTGTACCTTTTTTTCAGTTATTAGCGAATAGTTAATAGCAGTTTGTCAACAGAAATAACCTATTACCAGCCTAGCGAAGCGAATACATGAGCACAAAATGAAAACTATAAAAGAGCGAATAATTAACTATTGCCTATTAACTACTTCTTTGTATATTTGCTTAATTATAATCATTATAAATAATGCTTACCATACTAGTTGCCGATAATAGTGTATTGATGCGCGAAGGTTTTAAAGCTTTAATGCAAAGTGCCTACAGCGTTAACATTAACGAAGTAACCGAAAAAGCTAACCTTTTATCAGCGTTAAAAAAACATAAGCCGGAGATTTTAGTAATAGACCCGGTATCTATGCAAATTATACCAACGGATATTGCTCAAATAAAAAAGCAACATAAAGCCTTACAGATATTAGCTATTAGTGCCATGCTGCCAAAAGAAGAAATATCTTTGTTACTAAATGCAGGGGTTACTAGTTTTTTATTAAAAGAATGCGACAAACAAGAGATTTGTGATGCTATTGATAATACCGAAAAAGGCACACGCTTTTTATGCGGACAAATTGTAGATATTTTGATGGCAGAAGATAGCATACCTGCTAAAACTTTGCATAAAAAGAATTCCTGCGAGGGCTTTGCTATATCTGATAGAGAGATTGAAATTATTAAACACATTGCGCTTGGCTTATCTAACAAACAAATTGCCGATAAACTATTTTTAAGTTTCCATACGGTACACACGCACCGCAAAAACATTATGCAAAAGCTAAGTGTAAACAACACAGCAGGTGTGGTAATGTTTGCCGTAAAAAACAACTTATTGGTAAGCGAGGAGATACATACCAATTAGTTTCCTTAATGAAAACCTTTGAAATTCCTGAGTTTTACCACAGTCCGCTTATAACACAAATTAAATCTTACCGCAAACTTCAAGATCCTCGTAAAAGAGACCTCTCCCCAACTTATATTGATTTTGGACCTGTTGGTTTTTATATAGCGCGTCATTTTGGTTTTTGTTACGGTGTAGAGAATGCTATTGAGATTTCTTTTAAAGCTGTAAATGAAAACCCGGGTAAACGTATCTTTTTGCTTAGTCAGATGATACACAACCCCAATGTAAATAAAGATTTGACAGATAACGGCGTACAGTTTTTGCAAGATACCAATGGCAAACAGCTTATTTCCTTTGATGAACTTACACCCAATGATGTAGTTATTATTCCTGCCTTTGGAGCTACTTTAGAAGTGGAAGAATTACTAAAACAAAAAGGTATTGAAGTACAAAAGTATAATACTACTTGTCCTTTTGTAGAGCGTGTCTGGAAAAAATCAGAACAGATAGGCAAAGAGAATTACACCATCATCATTCACGGGAAATATACGCACGAGGAAACCCGTGCTACTTTCTCACGCAGTGCACAAAGCGCTCCGGCTATTGTGGTAAAAGATTTAACCGAAGCAAAAAAGCTAAGCGATTTTATAACCGGTAAGAAAGATGCAAACCTTTTTTATGAAGAGTTTAAAGATAAATATTCAGCAAACTTTGATATAAACAAACATTTACAACAGGTGGGTGTAATTAACCAAACAACCATGTTGGCAACCGAAACGCAGGAAATAGCCGAACATTTTAAACAAGTAATGATTGCCAAATACGGGGAAGATAATTTAAAACAACACTTTGCCGATACGCGTGATACGCTTTGTTATGCAACGAATGAAAACCAAGATGCTACTTATGGTCTATTAAAAACAGACGCTGACTTAGCTATAGTAGTTGGTGGTTATAACAGTTCCAATACTTCTCATTTAGTAGAGTTATTAGAGCAAAAATTCCCTACTTATTTTATTTCTTCCGATAAGGAGATTGAATCAAACACTTTGATTCATCACTTTGATTACCCAAATCAAAAGAGATTAAGTACAAATGATTTTATTCCGAAGAAAGAAAAAGTAAACATTATTCTTACCAGCGGCGCATCTTGCCCCGATGTAGTTGTAGAAAAGGTTTTAAACAAACTGTTAAGCTACTTTAAAGGGATAAAAACTAAGGAAGAAGCTTTTTCTTTTACTAATCAGTAAAACTAAATCTCACTGATAAGTATTTTCATTATCAGCGTCATTTTAGGCTCTTGCTCTGACGCCACGCGCTGTACATCCTCATGTGTGGTCTTTTCAATTTTACCAGGAACACCTAAATCTGTACAAATACTGATAGCAAAACAAGGTAAGCCCATGTGGCGTGCTACAATTACTTCGGGTACGGTGCTCATACCAACTGCATCGGCACCAATGGCGCGCATATATCTGTATTCAGCAGGGGTTTCAAGCGTAGGACCCGTTAAGCCTGCATACACACCTTCTGATACTTTTATATGATGACGCTTGGCAATTTCTTTTGCTTTTTTAATAAGTGCTTTATCGTAAGCCTCGCTCATTTCAGGAAAGCGGGTGCCTAATTCGTTTTCATTTCTTCCAATCAAAGGATTAGGAAAAAGATTAATATGGTCGTTAATAATCATAATCTCTCCTACTTCAAAAGCAGGATTAACACCGCCGCTTGCATTAGAAAGGAACAAGGTTTTAATGTCTAAGAATTTCAGAACTCTAACTGGAAAGGTTACTTCCTGCATGGTATAACCTTCATAATAATGAAATCGACCTTGCATGGCAACAATTTTCTTTCCGCCCAAAGTGCCAAATATAAGTTTGCCGCTGTGCCCCTCTACAGTACTTAAAGGAAAATGAGCAATATTCTCGTAAGGAAGACTATGCTCTATTTTAATTTCTTTAACCAGTCCGCCAAGCCCTGTACCCAATATAATACCTATCTCGGGTTTAAAGTTGTTGGTTTGTTTAAGTATATCGGCTGTGGTAAATTTTATTTGCTCTAACATATTTGCTCACTTGTTCGTTAAATTCTTCGGTTTGTTTTTTAAAGTCTATTTCAATCGGGAGCGCAAAAATAGCAAGGTCTTTCAATTCATCAACAAAATAATTCAGGCGGGTAGCATCTTTTTCGGTAGTAACAATAATCTTGTTCTCATTCTCAATCTGATTAAAGCTTTGCTTAAGCTGCTCAATATCTTCTTTCGTAAAATGATGATGGTCGGCAAAGGCTTTATGAATAACATCTTCGGCATATTCTTTTACATAGGTAAGCATAGGTTTAGGGTTGGCAATACCTGTTACCAAAAGCACCGTACAATTAAAAAGACGCAAAGGAACGTTGATAGTTTCTTTTTTATCGAACAAATTATAAAGATGTCCATACTTTAAATAAGAGAAGAAAAGATTTTGATACGGACGTGCACTCACCTCTTTCATTACACCTTTCAAGTCAATAGGCGTAGCATACTCGGGGGTTTTGGTTACTACAATAATATCGGCACGCAGGTACCCTCTTTTGCTTTCGCGCAAGTGCCCGGCAGGCAACAAATCATCATTACAAAACAAATTATCATACTCGGTAAGCAAAATATTTAAACCACATTTTATCTTCCGATGCTGAAAAGCATCATCCAACACAACAACATCCACGCTTTTCTCAGCGAGAATTTTCTTTACTCCTTTAACTCTGTTCTCATCCACAGCCACAAAAGCACCGGGGAATTTCTTTTTTATCTGCAAAGGCTCATCACCGCATTGGTCGGCATTGGTATTGGTTTCTACCACAAAAAAGCCGCGCGTCTTTCTTTTATAACCTCTGCTAAGTGTGGCTACATTGTGTTCTTTTTCAAGAAGTTTAAGAATGTATTCTGTGTGAGGTGTCTTGCCTGCGCCACCCGCAATAAGGTTTCCAATGCAAATGGTTTTAACCTCATCAAAGGTAGTTTGTTTAAAAAACTTACTGTCGTACAGTATATTACGCAACCAGGTAATGCCACCATAAACCAGCGAAAAGGGCAAAAGAAGTATGCGGAGCAAGCCGTTCAAAATAAATAGTGCATAAACATAAAAATTATTTTTATTTTTATTGTCTTTTTAAGCAATAATATCATGGATAAAAAACCCGAGAACAAAGCATCTGAACCAAACACCAAGAAGTATTTTAACGAAGAAGAATACATCACTGCTTTGGTATTGCCCGATGGCACCGTAAAACCCGCCACTAAAAAGGAGAACGAACTGGAAGAACTGATTGACCTGTTAACCTCGGGTGAGCGCGAACATAAAGATGCCGCACTTGATTTGCTTAAAAACGAAGGCAGCATCAACACCCTTATAGAAGCCATAACCCAAGCCGAGAACAAAACCCATAAAGCTGCGCTTATTGCCGCCTGTTGGGAGAGTGGACTGGATATTAAAGGGTACGAATCTTTTTTTGCCACGCTGGCAACCGATACCGACATCTTTATTTCTTTAGAAGCCATTACCGTTTTAGATAGTGCAGATATTGCCGATGCATCCGTTCGTCAGGAAATTATTGCCATACTAAATAAAACTACCGCCAAGCACCCTAACGAGGCTATGCTTAGCGATTTAAAAGAGCGACTGGCTGAGTAAAACATTCCGGCGCATCTGTCGTTGCGAAATTTCTATACCCACTTGGGTAGAATACAAAATATAAAGTAGATGGTTGGTTTTTGTATATTTGAAAGATTTAGCGATGAGCATTAAAGAAAACCTTCAACATATAAAATCCCAATTGCCCGAACGGGTTACTCTGGTGGCGGTTTCTAAAACCAAACCCATAGAGCTTATACAGGAAGCCTACCAAGCCGGACAAAGGAATTTTGGCGAGAATTACATACAGGAGCTGGAAGATAAACACAAACAACTGCCTGCAGATATACACTGGCATGCCATTGGGCATTTGCAAAGCAATAAGGTAAAATACATTGCGCCTTTTGTGTATTTGATACATGGGGTTGACAGCCTGAAACTATTGCAGGAAATAAATAAACAAGCCCAAAAGAACAACCGCATAATAGATTGTTTGCTACAGCTGTTTATAGCTAAAGAAGAAACCAAATTTGGTTTCAGCTTTGAAGAATGCGAGAGTTTATTTAAAATAGGTGAGATAGATAAGTTACCAAACATACGCGTAGTTGGCTTTATGGGCATGGCAACCAATACCGATAATAAAACACAGATTAGAAACGAGTTTAGGTCTTTAAAGAATTTCTTTTCTCATATCTCAAGCCTCACATCTCATATCTCTATTTTAAGCATGGGCATGAGCTCTGATTATAAAATTGCGATAGAAGAGGGGAGTACCATGATACGCATTGGCAGCAGTATTTTTGGAGAGAGGGATTACGATAAGCCTGTTTGATTGTATCACTGCAAGTAAAGCGCAGCAATCGGCAACAAAGTATTTACTTCTTCACATCAACCAAATACTCGGCAATACATTCATTATTCAAATAGATAGTAAAGTCAGACTTTACAGCCGTAGGAAAAACATAATTAAAGTAATACTGCTTTCCCTTTTCATCATATAGTAAGTTAACCGCTGTTACAAACTTATCTGTATTTATCAGCACCGCAGCATTCTTAATTGTTGAGCTACTGGTTATATTTACTTTCAACGTATCACCCTGATGCCACTTAAATACTCCTTTTTGCAGAGAAATATCTTCAATCCCAAAATGAAAGTAATCTGTATAATAAACAGGCCACTTCGTAAATACTTTTTTCTTAACAGGCTTCTCTAAAAACTGAAACCTCTTCTCCTTAGGATAATGATCTAAAATAAACTTTTCCGGAGAAGTTAAAAAATAATGCTCATCAAACTCCTTCATGTATTTATGCGATACCACATTATACTTACTCGTAGCCCATGTTACATCAACCAAATACCAGATGCCATATAACTGCACACAATTCCATGCGTGGTCAGTCTTCTTTAAGGCTTTATTTATATCCTTCACCTCCGTTTTTGTATAACCTGCAATTACCTCGCAAGGTATATTTACGGTATTACACATCTCTTTTAAAAGATTAGAGAAGCCCTGGCAAACAGCCTTGTTCTTCCTCACAATTTTATCAGCCTCAATAACATTTTGCGCACTCTTATTATATTCTATATTATCAGTTATCCACCTGAAAATAACCCTGAACTTTTCTTGCTCCGTCTTTAAACCCTCGGTAAGTGCAACAGCAATTTCAGTTACCGATTTATATTTCTTTTTCGGAAAATGCAAAGCAACACTATCAGCATGCCAGTAATCAAAAGCCTTTAATTCAGTCAGCGACTGCGAGAAAACACTAACAGGAAATAGAAACAAGAATAGAAATCGAACCATATTTCGTGAAGTAAAAATAAAGAATTAAAACAATAGGGCATCTTAAAATATATTATCAACTTTGAAAAAAAGTTAAACATGTTAGCAGAAATAATTACCATAGGTGACGAAATTTTAATCGGACAAATTGTAGATACAAACTCAGCTTGGCTTGGTACAGAGCTAAGCAACATTGGTATTTCGGTAAAACAAATCACATCCGTTAGCGATGATAAACAACATATTTTAGATGCCCTTGCCTTAGCTGAAAAACGTGCTGATATTATTATCATAACAGGCGGACTAGGTCCCACAAAAGATGATATAACCAAACATACCTTATGCGAATATTTTAATACACATTTGATTATGAATGATGAGGTGCGGGCTCATGTAGAAGGCTTCTTTAAAAAGCGTAACCGCCCCATGCTCGATGTAAATACAAAACAAGCCGAAGTACCTGCCAATTGCGAAGTATTGTTTAACAACTATGGCACAGCACCCGGCATGTGGTTTGCACATAACAATAAAATCTTCATCAGCATGCCCGGTGTGCCCTTCGAAATGAAAGGTATTATGACAGATATAGCCTTACCAAAACTAAAGCAAACTTTCACATTGCCATTCATCTATCACCGCACTATACTAACACAAGGCATTGGCGAAAGCTTTTTAGCAGACCTCATAAAAGATTGGGAAAACAATCTTACAACAAAAGAAATTAAACTGGCCTACCTCCCCTCACCCGGCATGGTTAAGCTGCGCCTATCTATAAAAGGTGAGAATAAAGAACAAATAAAAAAACTAATCAACGATGAAGCCGACGCACTCTATAAAATTGCCGGCGAATACATATACGGCGAAGAACAACTCGGCAAAGAAGCCCCTACCTTCCAAAGCATAATAGGTAAAATACTCACCGATAAAAACCAAACCCTTTCCATTGCCGAAAGCTGCACCGGTGGCTACATATCCCACCTCATAACATCCGTTGCCGGCAGCTCTGCTTATTATAAAGGAAGCATCATTGCTTACGAAAACGAAATAAAAATTGCCCAACTAAACGTAAATCCCAACACCATTCAAACATTCGGAGCCGTATCACTCGAATGTGCCGAAGAAATGGCAAAAGGTATTTTAAAAGTTTTTGATACTGATTATGCCATCGCCACTACAGGCATTGCCGGTCCAACCGGCGAAACCCCAGATAAACCAATTGGCACCGTCTGCATCGCCATTGCCACCAAACACCAAGTAAAAGCACAACGTTTTGTCTTTGGCAACAACCGCCAGCGCAACATCCACATGGCAGCCGATATGGCTTTAAGTATGCTCAAAAAAACAATATAATCCTTTGTCATTTCATTCGTAGTTATTGTCATTTCGAGCGAAGCCGAGAAATCTGTCATACTAAGCTTGTCGAAGTATGGCGTTCCCTTCGATTACAAAGGTCGGGCTTTCCACTCCAATCTTTTGTTCGTGCCTCACAAAAGGATTTCCGTTGCAATCCCTAACGCAACCCAATACATAAAACTTCCAAACAAACAGGTAGAACTTCCAAACGCACATTTACAACATTGGAGCGTACAAGCAAAATTATCAAACGCACAGGTATTTATCGTTCGCGCACGGTCATTTATCCTAAACGCACATAATGTTCTTGTCTGCGCACAGGTAAAACTTGCAAACGCATGGTTATTTATCGTTTGCGCACAGTCATTTTTCTTAAACGCATAGGCATTTCTTGCCTGCGCATGGTCATTTATCAGCTACGCACAGTCATTTATTCCTTGCGCAAACAATGTTCTTGTTTACGCATGGTCATTTTTTGTAGATGCACAGGTAAAACTCTCATGCGCACGGGCAAAACTCTGCATTAAAACAGTATTTATCCCTTGCACTATGCAAAACATATATAATGCATAATTTAGTGGCGTGAACTATCTCCTTATTATCTGCGGACCCACCGCCATTGGCAAAACAGCCCTAAGCATACAGCTTGCCAAACACTTCAATACCCACATCATTTCAGCCGATAGCCGCCAACTTTATAAAGAAATGAGCATAGGTACCGCAAAACCTACCCATGCTGAAATGCAGGGCGTTCCCCATCATTTTATAGATTGTATTTCCATCCACCAACACTACACCGCCGGAGATTATGAGCAGGATGTAATAAAAAAATTACAAGAATTATTTACCCAACACAAGCCCCTAATCATGTGCGGAGGCACAGGCCTATATATAGATGCCGTTTGCAAAGGCTTTGATGAAGGCTTAGAAAGCAACCCCGAAATCAAGCAAGAAATTATCCAACAATACAACCAAAACGGACTCATCTGGCTGCAAGAACAAGTAAAAAAACACGATATTGAATTCTATTCAAAGGCAGATATAAATAACCCCCAACGCCTAATGCGCGCTTTGGAGGTTTGTCTCACAACCGGCAAACCATATTCCTTATTCAGAAAAAATGTTGCTCTTAAAAGAGACTTCAACGTGATAAAAGTTTTCATTAATCAGGATAGAGAAAGTCTTTATCATAAAATAAACCAACGTGTGGATGAAATGATGGCAGCAGGTTTCTTAGCAGAAGCCGAAAATCTCTACCCCTTTAAGCACCTGAACGCTTTAAATACAGTTGGTTATAAAGAGTTGTTTGATTACATGGAAAACAAAACCTCATTAGAAAAAGCCATTGAACTCATTAAACAACATACCCGCAACTATGCCAAACGCCAAATTACCTGGTTTAAAAACGATGAGAATTGTACCCAATTTCACCCATCAGATATAGAAAAGATAAAGGCTTATACAGAAATCATTATTCAAAATAGCTAAACTCATAATGAATTAGGAGCAGTCAAAAAACTACAAGGGGGCAGAAACATTTTTTAATGATAATAATTTGTAATTATTCTTTATTAATGTGCTGTTATTTGCGATTGGCATGTGGTTTTCCTTATTCGAAGGCGTATTACCCTTATGGATATTGGTCTTTGGTAATAGCTAAAAGATGTTAAACTTAGATATGTAATACTTGCATTGATAAAAACTGACTAATTTCGCATCGCATTAAAAAATGGGTTGTTTTCGCTTTTATTTTAATGAGTTTTTAATTTGGGTTTAATTACTCTTTAACATTAGAAGCACTCTTTTGTAAAAGAAATTAAAAGATAAATTTTTATGAGACAGAATCAAATTTCAACAAAACCTTATCGCTTAAAATTAGTATGAAAAGAATTATCATGTTCATAAGCTTATCTGCCTTGTTGTGCAATACAAGTTGTAAATCAAGTAAAGAAGAAAAAGAAGAAGAAATAAAATTTTCAGTTACAAGCCCTTTAAAGAAGGATACTACAATTACTAGACAATATGTTTGCCAAATACGTGCTATAAGCCATATAGAATTAAGGGCTTTGGAAAGAGGTTATTTGCAAAATATTTTTGTAGACGAGGGGCAATCTGTTAAAAAAGGGCAAATGATGTTCCAAATTATGCCTCTTATATATCAAGCCGAAATGCAAAAAGCACAGGCTGAAGCTAATTTTGCCGAAATAGAATACCTAAACACAAAAAGGCTTGCAGATAGCAATGTAGTATCGGCAAATGAATTAGCTATGACTAAGGCAAAATTTGAAAAGGCAAAAGCTGAATTATCATTAACTCAGGTTCATTTAGGATTTACAGAGATTAAAGCTCCTTTTGATGGCATTATGGATCATTTTCATGTAAGGCTTGGAAGCCTTTTGGATGAAGGGGATTTGCTTACTACACTATCAGACAATAGCGAAATGTGGGTTTATTTTAATGTTCCTGAAGCTGAATACCTGAATTATAAAACTAATTCAACTGAAGAGAATTTGCAAGTAAACCTGTTAATGGCAAATAATCAGGTGTTTAAATACCCCGGCGTAGTTAAAACCATTGAGGCTGACTTTAATAATGAAACAGGAAATATTGCTTTCAGGGCCACATTCCCTAATCCGGAGGGGTTATTAAGGCATGGCGAAACGGGCAATATACAAATGGTTTTGCCGCTTAAAAACGCTATTATTATTCCGCAAAAATCTACTTACGAAATTTTGGAGAAGAAATATGTATTCGTTGTGGATAAGAATGATGTAGTACACGCAAGAGAAATTAAAATTGCTTCGGAATTACCGGATCTTTATATACTGAAAGATGGCTTACAAGAAAACGAAAGGATAATGCTTGAAGGAATTAGAAAGGTAAAGGATGGTGATAAGATAACCTATACATATGAAGATCCAAATAAGGTAATGTCAAATTTGAAAGTATTTGTTGAATAAATTGGGTAATGTAACTATTTAAAAAAAGAAGGAGATGTTCACTAAATTTATTCAAAGACCGGTGCTTGCCATTGTAATATCATTAGTTATCCTATTTCTGGGCGGACTGGCTATTAAAACACTACCTACATCACAGTTCCCTGAAGTTGCTCCCCCCATGGTAATGGTTAGTGCATCATATCCAGGAGCCAGTGCTAAATCGTTGGCTGAATCAGTTATTATCCCATTGGAACAAGCTATTAATGGTGCGTGGGGTATGCGATACATGACTTCTGATGCTACCAGTGCGGGAGAGGCTAATATACAGGTAATCTTCAATCCGGGTACTGATATAAATCAGGCATTAGTGCAGGTTTCCAACCGTGTTGAACAGGTAAGAAACAGGTTGCCCATATTGGTACAAAGGGAAGGGGTAATTATTACGCCTGTGATTCCCAGTATGTTGATGTATGTTAACCTCTACAGTAAGGACACCAATGCAAACATGAAATTCCTGTTCAATTATGCAGGTGTTAATATGGTACCGGAGCTGCAACGACTAAATGGTATTGGGCAAGTTAGGATATTGGGTAGTCGGCAATATGCCATGCGTGTTTGGTTAAATCCTGACAGGATGCGGGCTTATAAAGTGTCACCGGATGAAGTAATGGATGCCATGGCCGATCAAAGTATTATTGGTAAACCAGGCAGGATAGGAAGAGGAGATGGTAACCGTGCCGAAGCGCTTGAATATGTATTGGCATATACAGATAGGTTTAACGAGCCTAGTCAGTATGAAAATATTATCATTAAAGCCAATCCAAACGGAGAACTTCTTCGTCTGAAAGATATAGCAAAAGTTACCTTAGGAAGTGAATATTATGATATTTATTCTAATATGAACGGAAATCCTTCGGCAGCAATTGTACTAAAGCAAACATACGGAAGTAATGCCAGTGCGGTTATTGACAAAGTGAAAGAGAAATTAGAAGATTTAAAGAAAACTTTCCCTCCCGGAATGGATTATGAAATAAGTTATGATGTATCCAATTTCCTTGATGCCTCTATTGAAAATGTAATTCATACCCTGCGAGATGCCTTTATTTTGGTGGCATTGGTGGTGTTTATATTTTTGGGCGACTGGCGCTCTACCCTTATTCCAACATTGGCGGTTCCAATATCGCTGGTAGGTGCTTTT
>CAJCJB010000024.1 GCA_903970545.1 Candidatus Saccharimonadota bacterium
ACTTTTGTTTAACCACTCATTACAACAAGAATGTAAAATCTTCGCCAGCAAAATCAGTGGTCAATTTGCTTCGGTTTTAGGTGGTCAGTTTAATCGGTTTATGCAGCTTTGCAACGTAAAGCTCAATAGCAATAATCTGCCAGAGCGTCCATCTAATTTATATCTTTATAAAAATTGGGTGTTTCCATACCTGCGTTTAGTTTAAGATACTTGCCCAGTAAACGGACAAATACATAACCTTCTTTTTGTTCAGGTAGCATATCCCATTTTGTATCAAAAATGGTTTTGTTTTCTTTTACATATTTTATATTTACGGTTTTGGTATGCTTGCCGTAAGAGAAATCTTTTGTTTGTATAATAATATTCTTTAGCCCACTTATCTCAACCGATTCAATATATATACCAGCTATAACAAGGCGGGCTTCATAATCTTCATCTTCGTTACCTACACCCGGAAAGCGTTCATCAAACCAACCTATTTGATGTATAATGCTTTTAGAAATTAAAAAATGACTCCAGCTCCAGTTAAGTAAACCCAATTCTTTTTTTAAAATGCCTGATTCCTCTACATTTTTTCTGAAGTAAGGTGCAATCTTTACATCATCATTAAAAATAAATACTTTCCTGTTGATAGCATGTATAACTAACTGATTCCATAATTTGCTCAAGCTTTGCCCTTCGCTATATGCAATATATTTTACATTAGGGAATTTAGCTAACAACGCTTTTATTTCCGTTAGATATTTCTGTTGCTTCTCCTGATCATAATAGCCGTTTATAGCAACCACAATCTCCACATCAGGAAATAGCTTGCACAGGTTTTTAATTAGCGGTTTAAATAATTTATCGTATCTGTTTATATAGGTAACAATCCCAATAGAGAATACATTAGTATAATTAGATTTTTTTTTTCTTATCGGTGTAATTAACCACCAAAGTTTAATTATCTCCCAATAGGTAAGCCTGAAGGCAGTTCTTACTTTTTTTAAAAACTTTAGTACGGTCATAACCACTTATTTATTCCAAATGCCTTTGGCGGTAAAGTTTATAATTTTTTTATACTGAATAGGGTTTATAAATACCTGCGGCAACATACATAAACACGTACTTATTATTACGCCGGTACTGCCCAGATTTAGATACTTTGCCAGAAAAACAGATAACGGAATATTAATCACAATCATAATTAAAGAATGATATAAACTCAATCTTATTTTACCCAGACCACTTAAAAAATTACCGAAAATAGTAATCCAGCTCGAAATTAAAACCCACACACCCATTGAGACAGATAGTTTGAGCGGAATTTTGATTTTATCTCCAACCCACATGACGTAAAAATAATGAGAAAATAAAACCATTATAATAACGGCAAATACCAGTACCCCCCAAAGTAAAGATAATTTTCTTGTGATTCTTTTTATCCATGCATAATCCTGTTTATGAAACGCATCAGTATAGGCAGTCCAAAAAGGAGTAGTAATTATCGCAAAGCCCATAGTAATAATACTGAAATATTTAAATGCAATATTATAGGGGGTAACTGCTTCCGGTCCATAAAGTTGGTCTATTATAAAAGTATCTGTAGAGAAAAGTATGAGAGCTGCAAATTGCATAACAAAAAACAAGAAGCCGAGCCCCATTACATCTTTAGCACTGCCGAACTTTACATATTTAAAAGATGGGATTAGATGCTTATAATCTTTACTAAAGAACCAGATAGTAGCAACTGACGGAGCTATTATATTAGCCAAACTAATACCAACACTTAACCAAAGCAAAGAACCATGAGTGGTTTTAGTAAGTATAAAAACAATAGCCAAAGAAAGTAAACTCGCCAAAGTGTTAATACCTCCACTGATGGCAGAGCGTTGGTCTGCTTTTAAAATCATAGAGATTAATTTGATGATAAACTGTAAACTAAAAAAACTGAACATAATAAATATTAACTTATTTATTTCAGTGTTCATTTCAAGAGAGGTATTCATAATTCTACCCCAGTTTATATAAGGAAATACAAAAACAAATATTATATAAACAATCCCAATAATAATGCTTAAAACCGCATAAGAAGTACTGATATAAGTCCGTGCCAGTTCTTTATCATCTTTGGCAAGAGCCTCTGCCAGTTTATTTCTTAGTCCGTTACCTAAACCCATGTCAAAAAAGGCAAGCCAGCTTATTACAGAAGTTAAGGTAAGCCATATACCATATTTAACAGGGTTAAGATAATTAAGTGCAAGCGGAATAAATAAAAAACTGATAAAAATGCTTATGAATTTTAATAAGATGGAAGTTAAAATATTTCGTTTTGTTTTAATGCTTCGTTCATGTCCTTTTGTGAAATATGATTTCAAGTTGAAACTACCCTTACCCTCTTTATCAACTGCTTTTATAAAAACATCAAAAGCTTTTTTAAAATCAAATTCTTTAGAAGCTATTAAACAATTAATAGAAAAGGTTTGATAATTATTCTCAATAGTATGAATGGCATTTTTTATTTTTTCTGAAGTTACAATATTTATTAAAACCCCTGCATTAAAATCTTTCACACTTCTTAGCCCTATGATATCTATGCCTATTACGGGAATGGCGGCAGCATAATAATTAAAAAGCTTACCAGCGGGTGAAGAAAAGTAATTGAAGTTTTTCTTAGCAAGAGCTAAATCATAACCTGTAATGCCAATATAAAACTGAGAAACATATTCAATAACTTTTGGCTGTTCTATATAATTAAAATCAAAAACCAGTTTACCTGAATTGATTAGAGTACTGTATTTTTCATGAAGCCAATTAAAATATTTATTATTCTTAATTCCTTTTAAAGTAAGCGTATAA
>CAJCJB010000025.1 GCA_903970545.1 Candidatus Saccharimonadota bacterium
ACAAAATTCATCGCGCAGTTTACCACATTTCAACACGACAACACCAACAAACAATAATATCAATAATGAAAAAATGCCTAGTTTTGAACTGTACTAATTAGGGGGAGCTGACAGTAGACTCCTTTCTCTTCAACCTTTTAGACTGTAATTATTTAATTTTGTGTAGTTTTGAAATGGAAACCTTTTTTAGGACGTAAGAGTTTAAACTATGCGATTTGTGTTTTAACTATGTTTCAACTTTAAAATAATTTTTAGTTTAAATAATTGACTATCAGTTAATAACGTAACTATATTCGACTTCGCTCGAAATGACATGGAGCGTGCCGGAACGCCCTTAAACTACTTCAACTACTTCGTTGGGTAAATAAACCAAAAAGGCTTTTACGTTTTTAGGGGATATGCTGCGCAGGGTATGTTTGTATAATTGCAGTTGTTTGATGTGCGAAGGGGATTTCTCTCCGGTTTTAAAATCGATAATGGTGTGTTGCTGGTTGGAGGTAACCACCCTATCGGGACGGATGATATCTCCGTTGGCTAAAAACATTTCCACTTCGTTCTTTACCTGCACTTTATCAGAAAAATATTCTTTTAAAGCGGGATGCTGCACCAGGTTTGTGATTTGAGATTTGAGATTTGCGGTTTGGCTGCTGCTGATATTACCCTGCAATAGGGATTTATGGAGGGCTGCATCAATATCTTTTTCGGTATGTATGTTGGCTAAAATATCGTGCAGGGCTATGCCATAGGTGCGTTTGCTTTCGGTATCAAAATCATAGTCGGTAAGCTTTATGGCAATGCTTTGGTGTATATCTCGGTAAGAAATAGGCTGTAAGGTTTCCACCTCTCCCCTTCTCCCCTCTCCATGTGGAGAGGGGTTGGGGGTGAGGTCGGGATAGGTACCTATTTCAATATATGGGGTATGAGCAGGAACGCCGTAACATTCTTGCATAAAATTTTGAAGCCAGTTGGTTAAACAATTGCCCCGTTTCTTTTCTCTGCTAATGATATGAAGGGCGGATATAGCCCGGGTACAAGCCACGTAAAGCAAGTTAAGGTTATCTAAAATCTGCTTCTGCTCCTCTTCTTCCGAATAGTTTTTAAAATTTGTTTTCTCTAATTCTTTTCCCGTGCGAACAAGAGCTACAGGCAGTTGCGCTAACTCGGCGCTGGTATCAATTAATATCTGCTCGGGCTTACCTAATTCCCAATCGGCAAAAGGAAAGATAAGCACAGGAAACTCTAAGCCTTTGGAGGCATGTATGGTAAGTATTTTTACTGCATTTGTATTTTGCGGAATCTTAACAGAAAGGTTGTCGCGCTTCTTGTCCCACCATTGCAGGAATAGATAGATAGAGGCGTTTTCTCTCTCATTAAAAGAAGCTACTTCATCTAAAAAGAAGTTTACAAATAAGGGGTTCTTGGCTTCTATCTTAAATATACGAATCAGCTCGGTGCATATCTCAAACAAAGGCAATGCAGATAAGTAGCTTATGTTTATTTCAGGATTTAAATCGCGCAAAACTTCATTAAGTTTATACGGAGTAGCGGCCGTTTGTTGAAGATGGGTATGTGCAACGGGATAGTTTATATTCTCCTTCAAGTAAGATAAAATAGCACAGGCAGCAATGCCATTGTTGGTATTGGTAAGCCAGTTAAAGAAAGAGATTAAGAAATTAACTTCGGCGCAGGTCTTTAATAATAATGAATCGGAAGAAACCACCGGAATACCTTGATGTATAAGAAACTGAGCAATGGTGCTACCGTGTCTGTTATTGCGGGTAAGCACAGCTATATCGTTATAGGCATATTTATTAGCCAACGCTTCCCGAATAAGCGTTAAGGCCTTTTGAAGAACAATATCATCTTTCTCCTCCGTTTCTTTATCAATAAAAGAAAGTGTTATCCTTCCCCCCTGTTTGGAGAATGCCTGCTGACTGCTGTTCTCATATACTTTTTTGTGTTCTTCGTTCAGGTAAGTAGCAGAAAGCCATTTGAATAAATTATTATTAAAGGCAATCACTTCCGCACAACTTCTTCTGTTGGTATTTAATTGTTTCTCTACGTAATTGCTTTCAAGTGCTTTTTGTTGTTCTAAAATAACACTGTTTTGATGTGCCGTTTTAATTTCGGGCAGGTTAACAAACTGCTCCACATCCGCACCGCGCCAGCGATAGATGGATTGTTTGCCATCGCCTACTATCATACAAAACTTTCCTTCTGATAAGGAGTTATGAACCAAAGGCAATAAATTAAGCCATTGCAACGCAGAAGTATCCTGAAACTCGTCAATCAAATAATGTTTGTATCTGTCGCCCAACCTCTCATAAATAAAAGGCACGGGTTCATCCTGTATAAAGCCGGAAATGGTTTTATTAAACTCGCTTATAAAAACAATATTCTTCTCGTCTTTATATTTTAGTATCAGTTCTTGTATTTCATTTAACAAACAAAGCGCATTGATGTTTTTAAGTAATATTTTATGCAGGAAATAAGTAGCAATGTTTTTCTCACGGTAGTTTTCTACTTCAAAATAAAGTTGTCTGAGAGTTTCTTTTATACCATCTATGGCAGGATTAGCAACTTTGCCTGTGTACCATTTATCTTCTTTTATAGCTGCATCAACACGGGTGCTTTTTAAATCATCATCGCCAAACAACTTATCCTTTACTTTCCTGAAATAACTGAAGAAGCCTTTATCTCCATAACTAAAATCAGAAACAGAGATACCTTTTTGTTTAATGGTCAGGTAAGCCTTATCGGCAATAGTAACCAAGTAATGCTCAGTTTTATGAACGCTTTCTTGCAGTTGTTTTTTAATTTCTAATAAATCTTCCAGACTTATCTTACCGAGTAACTCTGCTTCTTTAGTGTCTTTTTTTGCAATTAGTATGGGGCGGGCTAAATCAAATATTTCATTCTCTATTTTCCAGTTCTTTTGTTCTTCAACTTTCTCTGTAGCATAGTTTAACAACAGGTTTTGAAGCTGCTTGTTTTCTTTCATATTGGTAAGCAGCTCATCTATAGCCCACCACAGAGCTGTTTCCTCGTCGGTATCTACACTAAAATTAGCCGGCAATTGCAAATCAATGGAGAAACGTTTTATCAAACGATATACAAAGCTATCTATGGTGCAAACCGAGAAATCAGCATATTGATGCAATAGGTTTTTATGTAATTCGCTGCATCGTGCCTGTAATTCTGTTTCGGAAATATTCAACTCTTTTTGTAAATCATTTGCTAATGGAGTTTGTTCCGCTAATGAAATTGTTCTTAATGCACTTAAAATTCGCTCCTTCATTTCGGAAGCGGCCTTATTGGTAAAGGTTACTGCAAGTATTTGCTTATAGGCTTTATTTAAACGAGAAGAATCCGCTAATGCCAGCTTTAAGTATTCTTTAACTAAGGTGTATGTCTTACCGGACCCTGCCGATGATTTATACACTACAAAATTACCGGCCATACAAGCAAGTTACTTTACAGGAGAGAATACAACTTCATACATGGTTCCTTTAACGGGTAGTTGTTTAATGGTGCCATGCAACTGTTCTACTAAAGTTTTAATTAATTCTAAGCCAAATGTACTATGCTTATCAAACAAGCTAGTTTCATTACCTTTTCCGTTATCCCCAATCTGCATGGTATAAGAGTTATCCTCATTCTTTTTCATCTTAAAGGTAATCACATTTATATTTTCATCATTATTAAATGCATATTTAAGTGAATTAGAAACTACTTCGTTTATAAGTAGTCCGACTGGAATAATAGTATCTATATCCAACTTATCAACATCAACTTCTATTTGATATTTTACAGAAAAATCAAGCTGATAAGTATTTACCAATTGCTTAATCAGATTCTTTATATAATCATTGAAATTGATAGTTGAAAGTGCGTTATTCTCATACAATTTTTCATGAATAACAGACATTGTATATATTCTGTTTTGGCAATCCTGAAAAATATTCAACATCTTCTTATCATCAATATAATACTTCTGTAGGTTTAAAAGGCTGTTTATTACCTGAAGGTTATTTTTAACACGATGATGCACTTCTTTAAATAAATACTCAATCTCTTGCTTTTGTTTTGTTATCTCTGTGGTTCGCAGACTAACATAATGTTCTAATTTTTTATTCTTTAACTCGGTGTGTTTAATCATATATTTTATAAACCAGTATAAGCCAAAGCATATTACTAAAATCAATAAAAAATAAAACCAAGCGGTTTGCCAAAAAGGTGCTGCAATTTTAAAACGATACTGCGTGCTTGAATAATAAAAAGGAGAATCGGTATATGCTTTTACTTTAAAAATATAATTACCGGGGTTTAAATTAGTGTATGTAACTTGTGTTTCGTTTGTTTTAATCCATTGTGTATTTAAACCCTCCAACATGTATTCGTATTTTATTTTTTGAGGGGCATACATATTTATAGCAACATATTTTAATGTTAAGTAGTTTTCATTGTACTTAAATGAAGCCTTTTGAGGTATATGAAACCAATCGTTTGTGTTATAATCATCCTTTTCAAAATTATACGGTTTTGAAAACAAGTCTATGCCTGTAATATGCATAATGGGCTTAATTTCAGAACTCATATCATTGGCAGGCATATATTCTATAATACCTTTTACAGTAGCAAAAAATAAATTTCCTTGTTTATCTTTGGTAACAGCACGACTATTACATTCTATTCCTTTAAAGCCTTCCTGATAGGAGTAGTTTTTTATACGAACAATTTCTCCGGATGCAGATATATTAAGTTTATCAATACCCTTGTT
>CAJCJB010000026.1 GCA_903970545.1 Candidatus Saccharimonadota bacterium
GGGCAACTGCACTTTACCGATAAAGAATCTAACCTGAAGTACGGTGCCATACAAGCCTTTGTATATGCCTTTACGTTTATTGGGGGCATTTTTGCTGATAAGGTTTTGGGCTTTAAAAAATCGCTCTTCTTTGGCGGCACTATAATGATAATGGGCAACATACTTATTGCCATATCGCCCAACGAATTGTTTTACCTGGGCATTACGCTTTCTATTATAGGCACCGGTTTTTTTAAACCCAATATCTCTTCTATGGTGGGTGAACTCTATCACGAAAATGATGGTAGGCGCGATGCGGGTTTCAGTTTGTTTTATTCGGGCATAAACATAGGCGCATTCTTCGGGGGGATTTTGTGCGTGTATTTGGGTAAGTATCATTCGTGGAGTTACGCCTTTTTAGCTTCCGCTATTGTAATGGTCATAGGCTTGGTTACGTTTATGTTTACAAAAAAGCATTTAGGCCCTATTGGTAATTCACCTTTGCTAAATCTTACAGTTCCTAAACGCAGACTAAGAGAAATTGCGGTGTACGTAGGTTCGCTGTTAAGCATTCCGTTTATTTTAATAATGGTAAAGAATACCGGTTATACGGATATGTTTATGTACACCATTGGTCCGCTTGCCATGATTTATTTCTTTTACGAGACGTATAAAGTGGGTAACATAAGCTACCAAAAGAAATTGATTGCGGCTTTTATCTTCATCCTGTTTTATCTGTTCTTTAATGCCTTCTTCGAGCAAAGCGGTGGTTCGTTAAACCTTTTTGCCGAAAACAATTTGCACCACAGTTTGTTATCCATCCCTATGGATCCTAACTTTATCAATAACAGTTCAAACTCATTATTTGTAATTGTGTTTAGTCCCATATTAGGTTTGCTGTGGCTAGGCATGTATAAAAGAAAGATAGAGCCCAACACGGTTATTAAATTCGGCATTGGCTTTTTGTTTTTAGCGCTGGCGTTTTATGTATTCTACTACACTCGCTTTTTTGCTGATGCGGAAGGCTTGACTTCTTTAAATGTATTTACATTGGCTTATTTAATCATCACCTTTGGTGAGTTGTGCTTAGGACCTATAGGCATGTCTATCATTACCAAACTATCGCCCAAGCCTTTATTCGGCATGATGATGGGACTTTGGTTTCTTGCCTCTGCCTACGGACAATATGCTGCAGGAATATTCGGCGCAGAAATGTCGACAGACGATAACAATGCAACGCTGTTAGTTAAACTGCAATCCTATACCGAAGGCTACAAACACCTGGCTATATATGCTTTAATATGCGGTGCATTCTTAATAGTGGCATCCCCACTCGTTAAGAAATTAATGGGAGAGGTGAAGTAAGGATGTTGTTATCCTTTCCTGTCAGGGTTATCCGTCAAAAAAGCACCCCAGTTCTTATATGTTTTCTTCGCAGAAGCAGTATGTCCCTTACTTTGAAAGTGGTGACAAACCGCAACCGCCAAAGCATCGGTAGCATCTAAAAACCTATTGCTGTTGGTAAACTTTAAAATTTGTTGCAGCATAGCCGCCACCTGTTCTTTGGCTGCATTCCCATTACCTGTTATACTTAGTTTTATTTTTTTGGGAGAGTATTCAAAAATAGGAATATCAAAATTTAAGGCTGCGGCCATTGCCACGCCTTGCGCTCTGCCAAGCTTAAGCATACTCTGCACATTCTTTCCGAAGAAAGGTGCTTCAATGGCAAACTCATCGGGCTTGTGTTTTTTTACCAATGCAGTTACCGCTGCAAATATTTTCTGTAAGCGTAAGGTATGGTCATCTTCGCCATTCAATTTAATAACATCCAGTTCTATCAGCTTCATCTCACTGCCCTTAATATGCAGCAAACCAAAGCCCATTATAACCGTACCAGGGTCAATACCTAAAATTATTTTATCGGTTGCTTTGCTCAATAGAATAGTAGATTTGCAGGACTTTAATTTCAACAAATCTACACATCAATACATGAATACACACCAAGCCCTTAAAAATTTAAAGATAGAAGCTTTAAACCCCATGCAGTTAGATTCTTTGGCTGCTGCAAAAAAACATAACGATATACTTATTCTTTCTCCAACAGGTTCGGGTAAAACATTAGCTTTTCTTTTGCCTCTTTTAAACCATTTTGAAAAAGATAAAGCAGGCGTGCAGGCTTTAATTGTAGTTCCTTCTCGCGAATTATCTTTACAAATAGAGCAGGTGTTTAAACAAATGAGCACGGGCTTTAAAGTTAATTGCTGTTATGGTGGGCATGCTACGCGAATTGAAAAGAATAATTTAGAGCACCCCCCTACCCTATTGGTTGGCACTCCCGGCAGAATAGCCTACCACCTGCGACTGAATAATTTTGATACAAAGAACATTCACGCACTTGTATTGGATGAATTTGATAAAGCCCTTGAGTTCGGTTTTCAGGATGATATGTCGTATATCATTTCTCAACTAAAACATTTAAAGAAACGTACGCTTACGTCTGCTACTAAAATGAAGGAGATACCTTCTTTTACGGGAGTTAAACATCCTTTTGAAATTAATTACCTACCTGATGTTCCTGCCAAGCTGGAAGGATTGAAACTAAAGTTTGTGCGTGTTGAGAATAAAGAGAAGCTGGATACTTTAATTTCATTGATATACAAAACAGGTGCTAAACCAACATTGGTGTTTTGCAATCACAGAGATGCGGTTGACCGTATTAGTTTTATGTTAGAGAAAAAAGGTTTGGCGCATGATATTTTCCACGGACGTATGGAGCAGGAAGACCGCGAGCGCGCTTTGATTAAATTTCGTAACGGAAGTCATAGAATATTGGTTACTACCGACCTTGCCTCGCGCGGTTTGGATATTCCCGAAATTGAAACCGTTATTCATTATCAGTTACCGCTTACCGAAGATTCTTTTATACATCGCAACGGACGTACAGCACGAATGAATGCCAAAGGCACATCGTATTTAATCTTAGCCGAGGAAGAAACCATACCCGCTTTTATTACAGAAGATGTGGAAGAAGAAAAAGTATCGGGCAGATATGAAGCCCCTGATATGCCACCCTGGAGTACGCTCTACATTGGTGCCGGTAAAAAAGATAAGATTAATAAAATGGATATTGTAGGCATGCTGTTGCAAAAAGGCAAACTGCAAAAAGATGAATTGGGTTTAATAGAAGTACTGGATCATTCTTCTTACGCCGCCATCAAACGCAACAAAATAGATTCATTGCTGCGTACCATTAAAGACGAGAAAATAAAGGGGCGTAAAATTAAAATTGAGGTTTCTAAGTAATTTCTTCTTTACTAGGTTCTGTTTTATCCTTTCTTAAAACAAATGAAAACAAAATAGTAATTACTAATGCCGCAATACCTTCGGCTAATAAAGTATTGGGCGTTCCTATGTAATGTGAAACACTACCTACTAATAAGCCACCTAAAGGCAACATACCGAAATATGCCAAAGCAAAGTAACTGATAACCCTGCCTCTCATGACCTGAGAAACAGTAGTTTGTATAATGGTATTAGAAACCGTTGTTTGAGACATCATGCCGAAACCAACTAAAACAGCCACCAGTAGGGCAAGCGGTAAATTAGTTATGTGTGAAAATAAAATGAGTCCTGCACCAAATACGATTGTATTTATAAATAAAACTCTTTTAAGGTTAGCACCTGATTTAAGAGAAGCTAGAAAGAAAGTTCCGCATATAGCGCCAAGACCTATTGCACTATTCAGGTATCCGAATGTGGAAGCATTGCCTTTAAAAATTTCTTTGGCATAAACAGGAAGTAAGGTAGTAAAAGGCAATGCCAGTAAACTAATAAAGGCGAGTAATAAAATAATAAGTCCTATAGAAGGTGTATGTTTTAAATAATCAAAGCCTTCTTTTAATTCGCCCATTACTTTTTTTGTATGAATTTGAGGAACGTATTTGGGAAGCTTCATTAATAATAAAGATAAAATTACGGCTGCAAAACTTGCTGTGTTTAAAAGGAAACATATACCCGCACCAAAACTTTCTAATACAATACCTGAAATGGCAGGCCCGATAAGCCTTGCCAAATTAACCATAGATGAATTAAGTGCAATAGCATTAGAAAGGTCTTCCTTTTGATCTACCATTTCATATATCATAGATTGCCGGGCTGGAACATCAAAGGCATTTATTAAACCCAACAACACATTAAGCGTAAGAATTTCCCAAATGGCATATTGATTAAATAAAATTAAAATGGTAAGTAAAGCAGCCTGAATCATAGAGGCTATTTGTGTAAAGAGTAAAACCCGATAGCGGTTATACCTGTCGGATACCACACCACCCAACAAAGAAAATAAGAAAGAAGGGAATTGTGCGGTGAATACGGCTACCCCCAACATAAAAGTAGAATGGGTTTGTATATAAACTAACCAATATACCGAGGTTCGTTGCATCCAGGTGCCAATAAGCGATACAGATTGCCCTGAAAAATATAATCTATAGTTTCTGCTATTAAATGCCCTGAATGTGCTGATATTCATTTACAGTAAAGAGCTAACTAAAGAAATTAAGCTACATTAATTAGAAAATAGTTCTTTTTTCCTTTTTGAATTAGAATGTATTTGTCGTTAATTAAGTCATTCGTAGTTATCCTTCTTCCGTCATGTGGATTGAAATCACTATGGCTGACATAATTTGTGATTTTTTCCTTATTTACAGATATACTACCTGCTTCCATCATTTTTCTCGCTTCACTTTTGCTTGAACAAATATCAGTAATGATTAGAAAATCTACTATTTGAATACCATTTTCGATATGGTGTCTTTCTACTCCATATCGAGAAACACCATCAAATACTTCAAGAAATGTTTTTTCACTTAGCTTTGCTATATCAGAAAGATTTCCTTTAAATAAAATTTCAGAAGCTTCAACTGCTGCATTGTAATCTGCTTCGGAGTGAACTCTAATTGTTATATCCTTGGCTAAAGTTTTTTGCAAGAAGCGTTCATGTGGAGCTTTATCATGTATAGCTTCCCAGACTTCTATTTCTTCTTTACTGAATAAAGTAAAATAGCGTATATAATTCTTTGCATCGGCATCGCTAACATTCAACCAAAACTGGTAGAACTTATAAGGTGATGTTTTACTTGCATCAAGCCAGATATTACCGGTTTCTGTTTTCCCGAATTTACTGCCATCTGCTTTAGTGATTAATTGCGTAGTTAAAGCAAAGGCTTGTCCGCCTGCTTTACGTCTGATAAATTCTGTTCCTGTGGTTATGTTGCCCCATTGGTCGGAACCACCCATTTGTAATAAACAGTTCTTCTCTTTATATAAATGATAAAAGTCAAAACCTTGTATTAACTGGTAACTAAATTCCGTAAACGACATGCCGGTTCCTTCTGCTTCTATGCGTTTCTTTACAGAGTCCTTTGCCATCATGTAATTTACGGTAATATGCTTTCCGGCATCGCGTATAAAATCAAGAAAAGAGTATTCTTTAAACCAATCGTAATTATTTACAATCTCTGCACTGTTTGGTCCGCAATCAAAATCCAGGAATTTCTCCAATTGCTTTTTTATGCAATCAACATTATGTGTAAGGGTTTTCTCATCCAATAAATTTCGCTCGGCAGATTTACCCGATGGGTCTCCCACCATACCGGTAGCACCTCCCACCAAGGCAATAGGTTTATGCCCTGTTTTTTGGAAACGCAGCAAGGTCATTATTTGAGACAGACTTCCTATATGTAAAGAGTCAGCAGTAGGATCAAAACCAATATAAGCACTGGTAAGTTCTTTGTTTAATTGCTCTTCTGTGCCCGGCATGCTGTCATGCAATAAACCACGCCAGCGCAATTCTTCAATAAAATTTACGTTCATTTTTGTTCTAAAACTTCTTTAAATGCGTTTAGATAATTTTGCTGTTGCGAAAGTACAGAGTATTTTTCTAACACAGTTTGTCTACCCGCCTTGCCAATAGTTTCTCTTAGCTCGGGGTTTTCAATTAATTGAGATAAACAAGCCATCCACTCGTCGGTAGTAGAAGCAAGAAATCCGTTTTTACCATGTTGTATAATTTCCGTATTCACCCCCACAGGCGACATAATGGTAGGAACTTCACAAGCCATATAGGATAAGCCCTTTAAGCCACACTTGCCTTTTGCCCATTCATCATCAGGTAAAGGCATTATACCAATGGAAAATGAATTTATCATTTCAACTTCAGTAGTAGAGCTCCATGCAATACCTTTAATGTTTAAACTTTCATTAACATATTCTGCATCACCCACTACACGTATTTCTATCTGAGGATATTTCTTTTTGATGATGGCAAGAAACTCCAAAGCATATTCAAAATGTTTAATAGTGGTATGACTGCCAATCCAACCAATGATAACTTTATCATTCCTTTTAGGGACTGGTTTATGGAAGTCAGTATTTATTGTTGTAGGAATTATTTTAACGTGTACATTGCAGCTGCGTGCATAGTTTGCCAGATACCCATTTCCTGCAAATACCATATCAGCATAGCGTATGTTGCGAATTGTTTTTTCAGGGTTCTTTAGCCATTCATATCTTTTGTTCCCATCAGAAGTATCCATCAACCAAATAGAATCATCAAAATCAAAAATGTATTTTGCCCGACTTCCCTTTATTCGCTTCTCAAAATAAGAGGAGCCAATCATAATAGCTTCACGTTGCACAAAAACTATATCGTAACTATTATAACTAAAAGTATCTTTTATGCGGTGAAGAATTGCTTTAATAAGTATCCAAAACTTTTTAAAGGTGTTCCCCTCCGAGTAGAAAATGGTATCATCTTTTTCTGATATAATATAGGAAAGGTGGCAATGGAAATTATGTTGTTCTAAAAAAGGAATGTATTGTTCAAATCTATATCGCTGACTGGGAGAACGGTTTAACCGATGGGGAGCTAAGAATAAAATGCGGGGCATATATTTTATTTATTCCTTAAATATAAGGAAATTAAAAAGTCCCGTTTGTGGCGGGACTTTTATTTTTTTAGTTTTCTGAAGCTACTAAATCCGGATCAACCAAAATCCTGCCGCAATGCTCGCACACAATCACTTTTTTGTGTGTTTTAATATCTAACTGACGTTGAGGTGGTATTTTGCTGAAGCAACCGCCGCAGGCATCACGCTCTACAGGTACAACAGCTAAACCGTTAATCATATTGCCACGTACACGTGTGTAGGCGTTAAGTAAACGTGGTTCGGTTTCTTTAGATTTTTTAGCAGATTTTTTAATTAAGTCTTGCTCTTCTTTTTCTGTTTCTTCAATAATTTCTTCTAATTCGGCTTTCTTAGCTTTTAAATCTTTCTTTTTGTCTTTTAAGTCTTTCTCAGCACTTAATAAAAACTCTTCTTTTTGTGCAATAAGTGCTTTGTATTCTTTTACGCGTTTTTCGCACAATTGTATTTCAAGGTTTTGAAACTCTACCTCTTTAGTAATAGCATCATATTCACGATTGTTTTTTACTTTGGCAAGTTGACCTTCATATTTTTTAATATTGGCTTTATGATCTTTAATGGCCTGTGTTTTTTCGGCAACCTGATGTTCTAAATCAGCACTCTCTTTACTGTAGTTTTCAAAACGGGTCTCTAATTGAGCAACTGTATCTTCTAAGTCTTGTACTTCTAACGGAAGCTCCCCGCGAATGATACGAAGCCTGTCAACTTTGCTGTCAATTAATTGTAGTTCGTATAAAGAACGCAGTTTACCCTCTACAGAGGCATCAATCTTTTCTTTAATGGTGGCTTTATTCATGGGTTACAAATAGTTTATTGGATTTGTATTTAGGTTCGACAAATAGGCGGCAAATGTAGGCATTTTTTTGGTAATTACTTCATAAAATATTTCGGGGGTAAATTGCTCGGTTTCATAGTGCCCTATATCGGCTATAAGTAGCTTATTTTCAGCATCAAAGAACTGGTGGTACTTAAAATCTCCGGTAATAAATACATCTGCATTGGCAGAAATGGCATCTTTTAACAAAAAACTACCCGAACCACCACAAAGAGCTACTTTTTTAACTTTTTTATTTAGAAAAGCCGTGTGCCTGATACCATTTGCTTTAAAAATACCCTTAAGTGAATGCAAAAACTCTTTTTCATCAACCGGATTGGGGAGTTCTCCCACCAAACCCGAACCAATTTGCGGATGTTTATTATCCAGCGTATAAATATCGTAAGCCACCTCTTCATAAGGGTGTGCATTTATAAGAGCATCTATAACTGGTCTTTCTTTATAAGATTCGAAAATGGTTTCTATGCGGGTTTCAGGTTCGTTGTGCAGTTTATTCTTTTCTCCAACAAAAGGCTTCGCACTGTCATTTCCTTTAAAAGTACCCGTGCCGTTGGTATTAAAACTACAACTATTGTAATTACCAATTTGTCCGCAACCGGCAGCAAACAAAGCTTCTCTAACAGTTTCAATCTGTTTATCGGGGACAAAAATTACCAGTTTCTTTAGCAAACCCTTTTTTGGTTGAAGCACCCTTGTGTTTGCCAAACCCAACTTTTGCGCCATCTTTGTATTAACGCCCTGCAACACATTATCGGCATTGGTATGGCAGGCATATAAGGCAATATCGTGTTTAATGGCGGTAATAAGCAGTTGCTCCACATAATT
>CAJCJB010000027.1 GCA_903970545.1 Candidatus Saccharimonadota bacterium
TTTATTATCACAGGCATCTACTCTTTTTAAAAATGATATAACCCTGTTCCATTCAAACGGAGAATATTATGCAGCAAGCCTTCCGAAGTTATTTGAAGAAGGATTGGTTTCTAAAAAGCTTAACCCGTTTGTATATACAGGAATTTTAAACACGGGAGAGAATCAGGAAGTGCTGAATGAAAACATCGGGAGCCTTAATTTTTATTCTTCGTATAAATTAATAAAAAACAAAACAGGAAAGAATTTGTGTGTGGTAAACCTACCTTATTTTGCCAAGCAAAGCGAACTGCAAGGGCAGCTATTTGGGTATTTATCTGCGCTCCTTAATATTTATATTTTAGCCTTTATGATAGTAAGCATAGGCGTTGCGCTTGTGGCTAATTGGCTTACCCGTCCGTTGCGCCAACTGCAAAACCAGTTTAAACAAATAGGATTAAACAGAAAGGACCACTCTATTAAATATGATAAGAACGATGAGATTGGTTTACTTATTTCTGCCTACAATACCATGTTGGTACAATTACAACAGAGCGCCGAAATGCTCGCCAAATCTGAGCGTGAGGGTGCCTGGAAAGAAATGGCACGACAGGTAGCGCACGAAATTAAGAATCCGCTTACGCCTATGAAGCTAAGCATACAGCATGTGCAGCGCTTAATGGAAAGCAACCCCCGCGAAGCCGAAGAACAAATGAAAAAGATTACACCTGTTTTGTTAGAACAAATAGAGGCCCTGTCTCATATAGCTACCGAGTTCAGCGATTTTTGGAAGTTACCCCCTCCTCATTTAGAGGATATTGAACTAAATTCTTTTATTCAGTCTATATTACCTTTATATGCTGATTATCCGAACATTAAAATTGAGTTTACTGCCTGCAAAGAGTATGCAAATATAAAGGCAGATAAAGACCAGTTACTGCGTGTACTGAATAACCTTATTAATAATGCTATACAGGCATTACAAACAAATGAGCATGGTAAGATTACGTTATCCATCAGTAGAGAAGAAACTAAATTTATGGTTTCGGTTGCCGATAACGGAACGGGAATAGATGATGCCGTTAAAGAAAAAATATTCCAGCCTAACTTCTCTACCAAATCTTATGGCACTGGCTTAGGACTTTCTATGTGCAAACGTATTGTAGAACAACATGGCGGAACCATTTGGTTTGAGAGCGAGTCCGGAAAAGGAACGGTGTTTTATTTTACCATGCCTGTATAGTTTTCTTGTCATTGTAAGCGAAACGAGGCGGTAATCTATTTTTTGGAGAGACTTACAACTGTAATTCTTGTACGTAAACAGTATAACCAACACCATCGGGTTGTTTGCCTAAGTAATAAATAATATCCCCTCTGATTTTAATTTTCTTTGGAGAATGGCCACTTTCAATTTTAAAAAATGGCAATTTTAACTTACCCGTTGCTAAATTAATTTCAGCAAGCAAAATATTTTTATTAGTAATAAACTTTCCATAAACCTTTGTTCTCTCTTCATTCATTATAATTTCTCCTGCCCAGGATTTCAAGTGATGGTAATCAATATAATTACGCTTAATCAAATGACAAGCTTCGTCATAAACAAACATGGTGTCTATATCATGAGCAAAAATATAAATACTATCATTTATTAATTTTAAGGTGTTATAAGATGGTGCGTCGTAGAGTGTTTTTTGCTCATAGGTTAGCCGTTCAACCATTCTTCTTAAATCAAGTTCTTCATGCCCAACGTCCCCCATTTCACCGGCTATATTTTCGGGATTATAATTTTTAATCCAATAAATTAAACTATTTACTTTTCTTGCATTAGCAATTACCGACTTTTTTTTGTCTGCATTAGTTATCTCTTTAAGCAGTTTAAATCTTTTATTGTTGAGGGTAGATATGGCAAAAAAAGCAACTGTTTGGTTAACGTCTTTATATCTCCTCACAAAACTTAGTGTATCTATAATCCCATCACAATAATTAATTGCTCTATTAAAATTCTCCAGATTCATGGGTATTGTATCAATTACTATTTTCGAGCTGTCAATTTTTAGTTTATAGGCAGATGATGAGGTAATAAGATTAACATTGCCATAAAAATCCTTTACTATATTTTCTGCTCCTTTAAGTGTCTTTTTGTGGCATGTTATCCTATTTTCAGCTCTCATTAATATCAATTTATTTCCAGACAATAACTCAACGATATCTCCTTCATAAAGCTCATAATCTAAAATAAAATTTGCCAATCCAGGATTAGTTTCTCTTGTTTTATTTGAATAAATAGGAACTTCATCGAGTATAACTATTTTACTTTTCAACGTAACAGATACATTCAATGTGTCTTTTAAAACACTTGAATTTAAAATTATAGTGGTATCAACAAACCCTAATTTCCTAATGCTTATTTTCTCGCCATATTTATAATTATTAATGCTGAGAAACCCTAATTCATTACTGTTATAAGCAAATTTTTCATACGTAACAATAGCGTATTGGATTGGTTTTTTATTATTAGTTACCAAATTCAAATTCAAAACCACCTGCGCGTTTAGTGCAATTGCAGATAGAATAAAAATTAGGGCTAATAACCTTTTCATCTCCCTAAAACTACCAATTTTTCTTTTTCCTTACCTAAAATCGACAAAAAGTTGTGAGAAAACCAAAACGCTTCATGCAAAACCAATATGCAGCAAGCTAACAGGAAATGCTTCAAGCAAAAGCAATTTGCTTCATGCAAAAGCAAAACGCTTGAAGCAAAACAGAAATGCTTGAAGCTAAAGCAAAATGCAGCAAGCAAAATGAAAATACTTCATGCAAAAGCAATTTGCTTCAAGCAAAACAGTTTAGCTTCATGCCAGAATAAAATTGACCGTTTTTTTGTTAAAATTGACCGTTAAAAAAATAATTCCGCCCCTTCGTCGAAAAGCCCGGTTTCAAAGGTCAAAATTCACTAACTTTAATAAGAAATCAACAATTATTTGGCATAAGATTTGTTATTATATATAAGGCATAAAAAATTAAAGAAATGAAAACCGTGAAAGTAGTGTTGGGGTTGAGTAAGCTTAAACCTTCGGAAAAAATAACCCTGTGGGGAAATATTAAAAGTGATATGACGGGAAACGGAAATTTCGGCACGCCTAATCCTACTCTGATCACAATAGATGCCGAAGTAAATAAATTAGCATCCGACATAAGTGCCGCGCTAAGCGGCGACCATATAAAAATAGTCGCCATGCATACGCAGGAAGGTATAGTAGTTAATTTAATTGAGCAGTTAGGTAATTATGTAGAGCAAACTGCCAACGCCGCTGCACTAACAGGCGGAGATGCCGAAAGTATTGTAGCCTCTGCAGGTATGGAGATAGAAGGCGAGCGAAGCAGAGCTCCTGTGCCTGATGCGCCAAGTGGCCTGGAAGGAATATCTATTATAGAAGGTGAAATAGCACTAAGCTGGAATGGCGTGAAACATGCAAGAGCTTATGGTATTTATATAAGCAGCGACCTTTCTCTTTCTACAGATGCTGATACCGCGTCTAAAATATTTGCCAACTGGCAATTGATAGATTTATGCCACAAACCCAAAATAGTTGTTAGTGGTTTAGTTAGTGGTACTAAATATGGAGTACGCGTTGTTTCTTCGGGTACTGCAGGCAAAAGTACCCCATCAAACGTAATTGTGGTTAAGGTACTTTAGATAATTATCGTGTAGGTGAAAT
>CAJCJB010000028.1 GCA_903970545.1 Candidatus Saccharimonadota bacterium
ATTTACTAAAAAATCAATACTTTAAAATTGATGATTTCTTTAATTCCGGTGAACTTTCAAAGAGTGATGAGATAATGATAGACTTAGGGATTAATTCCTATTTAATTACTCCATTATATTACAATGATAAGCTTTTAGGAGCCTTAAACTTAGCATCAGAACATAAGAACCTTTTTGATGAAGATTATATAAATTTTGCCCGTCAGATTGCTGATGCTATTGCTATTACACTAGAACAAATCAGTTACCGAAAAGAGTTATCCGAAAAGAATAAAGATATATCTGATAATATAGAATACTCTCATCGGATACAGCAATCGGTTATGCCCCCTGAGTCCTTTATGCAGGCTATCCTTCCCGAATCATTCATTATTTTAAAACAGCGCGATGTTATTGGAGGTGATTTCTACTGGTGCGATAAAAAAGGAGATAGAATATTTATTGCTCTTGGCGATTGCACCGGACACGGAGTATCAGGTGCTTTGTTAAGCATTTTGTGTAGCAACATCATATCGCAGGCAATTAAAGAATACAACATGTTTGACCCCGGGTTGATTCTAGATTTCCTAAACCGCCGCATTAAAGAATCCTTAAATCAATACAAACAGGCAGATGAAATATTAGATGGTTTAGATGTTTCTATTTGTGTATTAGATTTAAAATATAAGGTGCTTATGTTTAGCGGAGCCATGCAAAATTTATATATTACAAACAACGGACATCTTAATGAAGTAAAAGGTAACCGTATGCCTATTGGAGGAATTGCATCGGGATTAAAAACACAGTTTACCACACAAATACGTCTGCTGAACGAAGATTTAAATATATATATGAGCAGTGATGGTTTCTTTGATCAATTTAAAGGAACCGAGATAAAGAAGTATAGTAAGAGCAGATTTAAGTTTACCTTACTTGATATTGAGAATCTTCCATTGCAAAAGCAAAAAATATACTTATGGAAGCAACATTTAGAATGGAAAGAAAAGGGCAATCAAACAGATGATATATGTATGATAGGATTTTCATTAAAAGGAGTATTAAATAACAAACAGCCGAGCGAAGCGAATACATGAGTATCTTAATAAAATATAGAAAAAAACGAATAAATAGCTGCAACTTAAAAATAATTTTAAATTTGCATTAAGATTATGACTTATTTAGTAGAAGCAACCGAAAGAACACCTAAAGTAGAATTTAATAATACTACTAATGAGTTGCTATTAGAAGGTATTTGCATACCTGAACTTACCCATGATTTTTTTAAACCCATTATTGCTTTTGTGCATGAGGCAGGAGAAAGTGGTATAAAATCATTCACTTTAACCGTTAAACTTCATTTTTTTAATACCGGTAGTTCTCGTTACATTTTAGAATTAATGAAGAACATACAGAAACTTAAAGAAAAAGGCGTTGCCATAAAGTACAAATGGTTTTACAATGATGATGATGAGGATATCGAAGAAGCTGGTACCAGTTATGCCTTTATCTTGGATGAAGTTTTTGAAATGATTCCCGTTAAAGTTTAGGTACTTTATTTTATTTCCTGGCAGAGTTCAACCAGTATTCCATTTGTAGTTTTAGGGTGTAAAAAGCAAATCAGTTTATTATCTGCGCCTTTTTTGGGTTCAGGGTTTAGTATTTCAAAACCTTCTGTCTGTAATCTTTTCATTTCGGCATAAATATCATCCACTTCAAAAGCAATATGGTGTATGCCCTCTCCTCTCTTTTCAATAAATTTAGCTATGGCAGAGTTCTCATTTTGAGCCTCTAGCAACTCTACTTTGCTTTCTCCCAGCATAAAGAAAGAGGTTGATACCTTCTCGCTTTCAACCGTTTCTGTTTTATAAGCTTCTTTACCAAACAGTTTCCTAAACAGCTCATTTGCCTCCTTTATATTCTTAACGGCAATACCTATGTGTTCTATCTTTTTTAACATAAGACACAAATTTAGAGTAAATAACATGAATATTGCCTACATTTGCAGTTCAAAAATTAATCTTTTCATCATGAAATTAGGTACCGGAGAAATTATTTTAATTCTTGCTGCTTTATTATTGTTATTTGGCGGTAAAAAAATTCCTGAGTTAATGAAGGGCTTAGGCAAAGGCATGAAAGAGTTTAAAGACGCTTCTAAGGGCGAAGAAAACCCTGCCACTACTACCGATAAAACAGAAAAAAAGTAAACCCCTGTGTACGTATTTAGCAGCATTGCCTCGCTTCAAAACGATTTAAGGCAAGGCAAAACTAATGTAAAAGATTTAGTTACTTCTGCTTTAAGCTCTATCGAAGAGAAAAAGCATCTTAATATATTTTTAGAAACCTTTGGTGAATCTGCCTTAAAACAAGTCGATTTGGTAGATGCTAAAATAAAAGTAGGTACCGCCGGAAGATTAGCCGGAGTGTTGGTAGCCTTAAAAGATAACATCTGTTATAAGAACCATAAAGTATCTGCTTCCTCTAAAATATTAGAAAATTTCACTTCCCTTTATAGTTCTACTGTCGTAGAACGTTTGTTGGCACAGGATGCCATTATTATTGGTCGCACCAATTGCGATGAGTTTGCTATGGGTAGCAGTAATGAAAACTCTGCTTATGGAACAACATTAAACCCTGTAAATGAAGGCACCGTAACGGGTGGTTCTTCGGGTGGTTCTGCTGCGGCTGTTGCGGCAGGTTTATGC
>CAJCJB010000029.1 GCA_903970545.1 Candidatus Saccharimonadota bacterium
TGGCAGGATCGCCAACGCCTGCAGAAATAATAAATCTTTTAAGGGCGGTGCTGTCTTTGTGTGCGGCAGTTGATTTATTAGGGAATAGCATCATTGCCATAAAAATAATGGAGATAACCAAAGCTATTTTTTTGTACCTACTCATTTTTCAGATGAGATTTACCTATTGAAATTGAGAACTAAGGTAATGAATTAAATTGTTTGGAAAATAAAAAAGGAGTCCGTTTCAGAACTCCTTTTTCGTTCTATATAAACTAAATTTATTTTATTTAGCAGGGGCTTCGTTAGAAGATAGTTTTTCGCGGATACGGGCTGCTTTACCTGTGCGGTCGCGTAAATAGAATAGTTTAGCACGGCGAACCATACCAACTTTACCAATTTCAATCTTTTCGATAAAAGGAGAAGCTAATGGGAAAATACGCTCTACACCAACGCCGTTAGACATTTTACGAACGGTAAAGCTGGCTGTAGCTCTTTCATTCTTACGTTGAATAATTACACCAGTAAATAACTGCGTACGTTCTTTTTCTCCCTCTTTAATTTTGTAGTGTACTGTAATCGTATCACCGGCTTTAAAATCAGGGTGTTTAACCTCTGGGGTTAATTGTTTTTTTGCGAAATCAAGTAATAAACTCATGACTCTTTATTTTTAATTTTAATTCCTAGCATTCGTTGCTTTGTGCAACCAGCGGCTAAAAACGGAGCGCAAATATACTGAAAATATTTAATGTGGGGCGCTATTTGTAAATTTAATAGCTTTACCGCCCATGAGGAAATGGTTACTGTTAATTCTTATCTCCTGTTTCTTGGTTCTTGGCTCTCAATTATGCCGCGCACAAAAGACATATTTCCAGCAACAAGTAGATTATGTCATTAATGTTAAATTAAACGATATAAAACACCAGCTAAGTGCGAATGAAACTATTGTTTATCAAAATAACTCCCCTGATGATTTAGAGTTTATCTACTTTCATTTATGGCCCAATGCTTATAGAGATAACAACACGGCTTTGGCAAGGCAGTTTTTAGAACAAGGCGACCGGAATTTCTATTACGCTAAGCAACAAGATAGGGGTTTTATTGATAGCCTGGATTTCAAAGCCGATAACCAATCTTTAAAAGTTGAGTATGATAAAGAGAATCCTGATATAGCTAAGGTGTATTTGCCCTATATACTTAAATCGGGTAAAAGTATTACAATCACCACACCTTTCAGGGTTAAGATTCCTTCAGCGGCTTTCTCTCGTTTCGGGCATGATAAACAGACTTATTATATTTCGCAATGGTATCCTAAACCTGCAGTTTATGATGCACATGGTTGGAATCAGATGCCTTATTTAAATCAGGGTGAGTTTTATGCTGAGTTCGGCAGCTTTGATGTAAGTATTACGCTTCCTAAAAACTACGTATTGGCTGCTACTGGAGACAGGTATGATAATGAAGCGGAGGATGCTTTCTTAAATAAAAAAGTAATTGAAACAGAACAGCTAATAAAAAAACTTGATTCTGCAGGACTTAAAAAAGACATGTCGTTTCCAAATTCTGATAAAGAATATAAGACCGTTCGTTTTAAGCAAGAGCGTGTACATGATTTTGCCTGGTTTGCTGATAAGCGTTTTAATGTTCTGCGTGGTGAAATTGTACTGCCTCACAGTAAAAAGAGTGTAACTACCTGGGCTTTTTTTACCGATAAAAATATTGAATTATGGAAAGATGCCATTGGCTATATAAGTGATGCCACTTTTTACTACTCGCTTTGGAATGGTGATTATGCTTATAACAATGTAAGCGCAGTTGATGGTACTATTGCCGCAGGCGGGGGTATGGAATATCCAACTATAACAATTATAGGAGATGCCTCTTCTGCTTTTGAGTTAGATGTGGTAATTACACACGAAGTAGGGCACAATTGGTTTTATGGTATGTTGGGGAGCAATGAGCGTAAAAATGCCTGGATGGATGAAGGTATAAATTCTTTTTATGAGCTACGTTACGTTCAAACCAAATACCCGAAGGCAACATTGGCAGATGTGTTAGGGCGTGATAGTAGCTTTAAGTTATTGCACGTAAACAAATATAAACAACGTTATTCCTATTATTGGTTGTATGCCATGAGTGCTAAGCAAAGTGCAGATCAACCCTGTCAGTTGCCTGCCGATGAGTTTACAGAGATGAATTATGCGGCTATTGTGTATAGTAAAACAGCTATGCTCTTTAATTATTTAATGAACTACATGGGCGAAAATGATTTTGATATTGCCATGCAATTTTATTTTAATCAGTGTAAGATTAAACATCCCAACCCAAAAGATTTACAAAAAACCTTGGAGTATTTTAGTGAGAAGAAATTAGATTGGTTCTTTACCGATTTAATATCCACTACCAAAAAATTAGATTACAAAGCTTCTAAAGTTAAAAAGCAACCGGACGGTTCTTACGAAGTAACTGTTAAAAATATTGGCGATATAGAAGGCCCCGTTTGTTTATATGGTCTAGATGGTAAAGAAGTGAAAGGAATGGTTTGGTACGATGGATTTAAAGGTTCTAAAAAACTATTATTTCCTCCATCTGAAATTACTTCTTTTAAAATAGACTATAACGAGATAATGCCTGATATTAATAGAAAGAACAACATCATTCGTACAAGCGGTGTATTAAAAAAGAGAGACCCTATAAAACTTGAATTTATTGCTGCTTTGGATAACCCTGATAAAACACAACTGTTCGTTAGTCCGATAATGGGCTATAATATGTATAATGGTTACATGCTTGGCTTAGCTTATTACAATCATATATTGTTCGAGAAAAAGGTTGAGACAGAAGTTGCTCCTATGTATGATTTTGGTAATAAAAACATAAGTGGCATTGCCAATGCAAAACTTAACCTGCATCCTAAAAAATTATTCAGCACCATAAACATCGGGTTTAAATCGCAACGCTTTGCATACAGAAATGATGATGGCATTAATGGTACCGTTACTAACTATAACAAGTTTGCCCCTTATATAAATCTAGATTTCAAAAAGAAACACGCTACCTCTCTTTTGCAACAAAGAATTACCTATCGTTATGTAGAAATAATGAATGGTGCAATTGCCCAACAAAATTATAACTATGGAGTGCATGACCTTACCTACCAGCTTGCCAATCATAATACCTTATACCCTACACTAATTAGTGTGAATGGGCAAGCTAATGCAGATATGCAAAAAGCATCTGTTACCATCACCCAAAAGCTATACGTTAGTAAAACGTATTTCTTTGAGATACGTGCCTTTACGGGTATAATGGGTTTAAATCAAAACCATAGTGAGTTAATTAGTTATTCTTTTAAGATGGGTGGTTATAACGGTACTGCCGATTACCTGTATGATAATTTATATTTTGGAAGAAGTGAAACAAATGGTGTTGCCGCAGCACAATTTGCAGAAACAAACGGTGCTTTTAAGGGAAGCACAGGTGGAGTAGGACAGAGTAATAATTGGTTAGTCTCACTTAATATCAAGAGCCCAAAGATATTTAAACTACCCCTCCTGTTCTTTGCTGATATTGGTACTTGTGCTTCTGATGGATGGACATACTCGAATCTACCCGGTTCTTATAAGCCACCTTTATTGGTTGTCCCTTATGGTTCTCAAAATCAACCTCAGGCACTTTACTTTGATGCAGGAATAGATATTGTTATTGCTCGTGATATATTCGAAATATTTGTACCGCTTACTATAAGCAATAACATAAAAAATAATAATACGTTGAATGGGGTAAGTAATAATCTATTCCAGCAAATACGCTTTGTGCTTAATCTTAATAAGGTAAATCCTTTTACGTTAATAAAACAAGCAGTAAGTTTTTAAAAGCTGCTGTATAGATAAAAAACAATTTATTAGTTTTACTCGTTATTTAATTATGGGTGTATGTCGTTAAGGAATGCTTGTTTGTCGATACTTTTGGTTTTCTCTTTGGTTGCCTTTTCGCAATCTGCCAAAAAGTTAGCCAAACAAGCCAAGAAAGATTATAAAGCCAAGAATTACCAAGCTGCTATTGACGGATACACCAAAGCATTAACCTTAAAGCCTGCTAACTATAATTACTTTGTAGGCAGAGGCACCTCTTACGAAATGGCAGCTAAACTACCCGAAGCCATTGCCGATTTTAAACAGGCTATTGTTTTAAAGCCAAAAACAGAAGTACTGTATATGCAGGTAGCTGATTTATCCATGAGGTTAAATGATTATAACACATCGGCAACCTACATGGATAACTTACTTATTTTGGATAAAAAAAATGTAGAAGCTTTTCAAAAAGCCTCTTTCTCTTACTTAAAATTAAAACGATTTACTGCTGCTTTAGATAGGGCTAACAAAGCTGTAGATGTGCAGCGCTATAACTATACTAATCATTATTACAAAGCGCTGGCTTTAGATAGTTTAAAAGATTATGCCAATGCAAGTAAAGACTATATAGCAGCTATTCGTTTGGTGCAGAACGAAACACCCAATAATGTAAAACCCCCGCCAAGATTTAAACCTTATTATACAAACTATGCTTTGGTGCTGTACCGGTTAAATGATTTTGATGATGCCATTAAACATTATGACATAGCAACGGCTATGGATGTTGCAGATGTTGAGGAGCCTAAACAGTATTATGTATATTATTTAGAAAGTCAGCCTTATTTAAAGAAGACCGATTTCACCAATGCAGTAGGTTATCTTAATAAATCAATGGCTATAAACCCCAAGTTTGCCGAAGGTTTTTTTGCACGTGCACAGGTTTATAAATTAACCAGTCAGTTTCAAAGTGCCATTAGTGATTATACAAAAGTTATTCAGCTAGATGATAAGAATGGTGCCGCTTTTTATGGCAGAGGACAATCTTATTTGGAGTTAGCAAGATATTTGGAAGCAATTGCAGACTTGGGACAAGCAGCAAAATTAGTGCCTGGAAACGAACAAATAAAAAATTTATTGAATGAGGCTTCCAATAAAAACTATCAGGCAAATAAAGAAGACGAAGCTCCTTTACTTACTATAAACTACCCCATAACCGATAATAACGGCTTCGCCAATATTTATGATAACCAATTGGATGTTTTAGTAGAGGGGCAGGTAAATGATAAGAGCTTGATAAACGAAATAAGTATTAACTACCAGAAAATAAAATTCAATGCGTCCGAAAAGAACCCTTCTTTCAGTTTCAAACTACCCACAGCTAATCTCAATAAGATTGATGTGAGCGTAAAAGATATTTACTTTAATACCACTACCAAAAGCATTAAAATAGGGCGCATTATAGATAATACCCGTGTTAAAGTAGATTTTGCCGGAAGTGTATTAAGCGATGATGCCAGCCACAAGCCCTATGCCGAAAAGGTAATATACATAACCAACGAAAAGGGCGAGGTATTATACCAAACAAAAACAGATGCTATGGGGCATTTTAAATTTGATAAACTGCCGTACGATAAAAAATATTTACTAACCCTTGATGTGCAGGATGCAGCCTTTGCCGGTATTGAAAAATTTTTGGTTACCGATGCCGCCGGAAAAACTATTCTTACGTCTAAACTGATGGAAAAAGGAAAATATAAATTTGAGATTATACCATCTGATGAGGCTACTATGAGCCTTATGACAGTAGATGACCAGCCGCTTAAAATTGATGTAAAGGGAAGATTGATTGCCGACAATCAGGAAAGAACGGCTTTGGCATCGGTTAAGTTTTTATTAATGAACGAGCGAGATGAGGTTATCTCATTTCATGTAACAGACGTAGATGGTAATTTTTCTTTTTCCGGGTTGTTGCCTTCGGGTAAATATAATTTTGCCATTGATGCGATAGACAGCAAGAGAATTCCTTTCAATAAAATATTTGTAACCGATGAGCACGGAAAGATAATTAAAGAGATACTTAAAGATGCAGAGGGTGCATTTAAATTTAAACTGTTGGCTAGTGAGCGTAGTCAACTGGCAACCATTGCCGAAGAAGATTTTGACCCCTGGAACAACCTAAAGTTTAGCCCGGCAAAAAAAGAAATCGAAATCATAGAAGATATCCATTACGAATCAGGTTCATTTAAAATATTGCCCGCGGCAGAGGTCGTGCTTGCTAAAACCATAGATGCCATGACTAAAAACCCTACACTATTATTGGAAGTGCAATCGCATACAGATGCTACTGCCGGAGATGAATATAATATGGAGCTTTCGCAAAAGCGCGCCAATACAGTGGTTGATTATATAGTAAGCAAAGGCATAGATAAAAGTCGTTTAACTGCCAAAGGTTTTGGCGAAAGCCAAATACTAAACCGTTGTGCCAATGGCGTAGATTGTAGTGATGAAGAACACCGCCAAAACCGCCGCACGGTATTTAAGTTAAGTTATCCTTAAAGGACATTTCACCCCCCACCACCGCGATTGTAAAAAAAGTAGTTTTTGCGGATGGTACCGTACATTACCTTTATGGCAACTGGATAGTAGGTAACCGTTAAGTCAAGGAAGATGACGGTTGAATTGATGACGATAACGGCCATATTCATCAAGTTGACGGAGATAAGCACTATTTAACCCTGAACACGTATAAAACAAGAGACAGTAAGAGAGCAATAGCCTCTTTTTTTGTTAAGCCCACACTTTCACAAGCCCCGTATGACAAATAAAAAACCCCTCTCTTTGCAGAAAGGGGTTGAGGGTGCTAAACACTATAAGGTTAAACTATTAGTCTCTTTGTTTTGGGGGTAAAGCCTTTTCAGCTTGTATAGGTCTGCCTTTTACATCAGAACCATTAATTTTACTGATTGCTTCTGCAGCTGCATTATCATCGGACATTTCAACAAAGCCAAAGCCTTTTGCACGTCCTGTAATTTTGTCTTTAATGATTTTAACTGATGTTACTTCGCCAAACTCACTAAATAAATTGCTTAGCTCTTGTTCTGTTAAGTTGTAGCTAAGGTTTCTAACATAAATGTTCATGTTTTCTAATAATTATAATTTATACTTTTTACTTGTAGATAATTCTACATTACAAATCTAATAATATTTTACTCAAAAAAAAACTTAGCTGTTAATATTTGTAAAAACTAGGATTTACCCATATCACTTTGTTTTCTTCTTGGATTTAAAGAACTCATCCAACTCCTGTATATCAGCAATGTACTTGGCGGTAATTACTTTATCTTTATTTAGTATAAATATTTGCGGAGTACCGGTGATATTATAAGTTTCTATATAATTAGCCTTTCTATCGGTATCAATTACATGAGTACCGGGCAGTTTAAACAGCTTTAGTTTTTCTTTCCATTCGTCCTCATCAGGCAATACACAGGCAGTTACTAAATTAATGTCGGGATGTTTTTTCATCCACACAGCAAGTTTGGGAGTTTCTTGCATACAATGACTACAATCGTAACTCCAAAAATAAAGGATAGTGGTTTTAGTTATCTGCTTATGGAAATCAACATCTTTTCCTGCACTATCTGTTGCCATAAAATTAGGGCAAACAGCACCAATAAAAACTTTTTTCATGGCATCACTTCTCCTGATTATTTTCTTTAACTGTTCATCTGTTAACCACCAGCTACGGTCTTTCTTATAATATTCTTCTACCAGATAGACAAATATTTTATCCTGCCCGGTAATGGCTGAACGCTCAAAAGAATTACCTAAGAAATACAAACTCCATTTAAACACTTCTTTAGATGCGGAAGCTCTTCGTAAAATGGTATCGCAACAAGCAATTACAGAATCTGTTTCGGGGAAACCGCACTCATTAATATAATTGGTGTAATTAACATGCAACACATTGCTGTAAGCAAGTTTATCATCATTAAAATGTAAGATCGGAAGAGCGTCG
>CAJCJB010000030.1 GCA_903970545.1 Candidatus Saccharimonadota bacterium
GGTTTTAACCGCCGCTTTGCTAAAAGAAAATACCTAATAGACGGAAAGCAACACCTTTTGGACGGAATGCGATACCCGATGAACGGAACGCAATACCCAAGGAGCGGAATGCAAACGCGAAGAGACGGAAAGCAAACAAGAGGAGTCGGAACGCAAACACGAGGAGGCGGAAAGCAAACACGAGGAGGCGGAAAGCAAACAGGAAGAGACGGAATGCAAACACGAGGAGGCGGAACGTAAACAGGAAGTGTCGGGAAGCAAACCCGAAGAGTCGGAAAGCAAACACGAAGGGATGGAACGCAAACAGGAAGTGTCGGAAAGCAAACAGGAGGATACGGAACGCAAACGCGAAGAGTCGGGAAGCAAACACGAAGAGGCGGAACGCAAACACGAAGAGACGGAAAGCAAACCGTATGTCATTTTAGGGGTTTCGTCGATAGATTTAACAGAAAACTTGGTTGTTTTATCTTTTACTTTCTTTTTTTGATACTTCGACAGGCTCAGAATTAAATCCCGCTACGGAAGTAGCGGGATTTTTTGTTTATTAAGTTTTTGTACTTTAGCTGAACTAATAAAAAGCTGCTATATATTACGATAATGACTAATGACTGCATTTGAACCAAATAAACTTCTGAAATATGATAATGAATCAATAATTGAAGAGATTAAAAGAGTTTACTTTAAATTCTTCAAGGATAGACGGATGCTGTTAGAAGGATTTAAACTTCATTCAAGGGTACATTATACAACTATTTTGAGGCGTTTTAATTCTTGGGAAAATGCTTTAGAGCAAGCTGGCATTCCTTCTTTTCAAAAAACAAGAAAATTAAAAACATCTCTATCAGAAATAAAATCTGACTTAGAAAGAATAAAAGAACTCAATAAAGGAAAATATTTTACTTATGCTTTTTACAAAGAAAATGGAGGAAAGTATTATAAGACTATATCAAAGCATTTTGGTTTTAATACATGGGAGGAATTACTGAATAAGGAATTAGAATTATATAAAGAGAAGAAAATAATTGTTATTAAAGAAAAAAAGAAATCTTTATCGGAAGAGCAATTGTTAAATGAATTAAAGAAAGTGTGGGAGAAAATTGGCAGACGACCTACTTATACTGAATTTAAAAAGAATTCTTCTATTGGTATAAGTATATACGAAACAAGATTTGGAAAGTGGACTGGTGCTATTGAACAATTTTGTTTAAAAAACAATAATTATAATGGTCATAATGTTGGTACGAGTGTTAATACAACAAAGGAATTACTTATTCAAGATTTACAAAAAATAAAAGAAATTCATAAACTTGAAATATTAAAATTTACTGATTATAAAAAATATGGGGGGAATTACTCTAGCGGAACATTCCTTAATCATTTTGGAAGTTGGAAAAAAGCTTTGCAACTTGTAGGTCTTAAACCAAGTATTGAATGGAATAAAGCACCTGAAAACGAGTTGTTATTTGATGAACTACAAAGAGTTTGGGAACTTTTAGGAAGACAACCATTATATGGAGAATGGGATACTCTATCTAAATATTCCCGTGTTTTATATGAACGGAAATTCGGTGGTTGGAACAAAGCTATACATGCGTTTATTGAAGATAGAGAAAAAGAAGAAGAAATAATTGTCACAACCCCTATAGTTGAGGATAAAGCTGTTGTTGATAAAGTTGTAGAAATTATTCATCCTGAAAAATCAAATCGGGAAGATACAAATATTATAAAAACACCAAGAGGTGTTTCAACTCGACTTAGATTTAAAGTTTTTATAAGAGACAAATTTACTTGTCAATACTGCAAACGTCAAAGAGAAGAAGATGGCGTAAAATTAGAAGTTGACCACATAATAGCTTATTCAAAGGGTGGTCAAACTATAATTGATAATTTAATTACAGCTTGTTTTGACTGTAATAGGGGAAAATCTAATATGGCACTTTAATTTTCTGCGTTAGGGATTGCAGTGAAAAGCCCACAGCCGTAATCGGCGAGGACTTGTAACGGAAAGCCCGACGGCGCGCTTAGATTTCTCGACTTCGCTCGAAATGACAACGAGCGCGCCGGAACGCCCAAAAAAACAGGTAATAGTTAAAAGGCAATAGCGAATAAATGGATTAATTCTACATTTGCCTAAAATTAGAGAAAACGTATGCTTCAAATAAACTTTGTAAGAGAGAATAAAGAAGAAGTTCTGAAAAGATTAGCTGTTAAGAATTTTAAAGATGCCGATGCTATTATTACTCAGGCTATAAGTTTAGATGCCGAACGTCGATTGTTACAAAAAGAAAGTGATGATGTAAAAGCTGAAGCTAATGCCCTTGCCAAACAAATAGGCGAGTTGATGAAAAGCGGGAAGATGGGTGGGATTAAAGAATTCGCTAAAAACTTAATACCAAACCATTCTTATTCTAAAGGACAAGAAGTCGAAGCCATTAAAGCGCGCACTGCCGAATTAAAACAAAAGGAAAAAAGCCTTGATGATACCTTAAAAGCTAAAGAAGAAGAAATACATACGCTGTTAGTACAGGTTCCTAATTTGCCAAATGTAAGTGTTCCTTTAGGTAAAACACCCGAAGATAACGAAACGGTATTTGAGCATGGAGAAAAACCTACGCTTCCGGCTACTGCACAACCACATTGGGAACTGGCTACTAAATATAATTTAATAGATTTTGAACTGGGTGTAAAGCTTACAGGAGCAGGCTTCCCTGTTTATAAAGGCAAAGGTGCTCGCTTGCAACGTGCTTTGATCAATTACTTTTTAGATAAAGCCATTGCTGCAGGTTATATGGAAGTGCAACCTCCTATCTTAGTGAATGAAGACAGCGGTTATGGTACAGGTCAGTTGCCCGATAAAGAAGGACAAATGTATTTTGTGGGAGAAGATAAGTTGTATTTAATTCCTACTGCCGAAGTACCTATTACCAATATTTACCGCGATGTGATATTAAAGGAGAACGAATTACCAATTAAGAACTGCGGCTACACACCTTGTTTTAGAAGAGAAGCAGGTAGTTACGGTAAAGATGTGCGTGGTTTAAACAGATTGCATCAGTTTGATAAAATAGAAATTGTTCAGATTGCTGCTCCCGAAAAATCGTATCAGATATTAGAAGAGATGCGCGAGTATGTGGCAGGTTTATTAAAAGAACTGAACCTCCCTTTCCGTATATTAAAGCTTTGCGGAGGTGATATGAGCTTCGCATCTGCCTTAACGTATGATATGGAAGTTTGGAGTGCTGCGCAAAAGCGTTGGCTAGAGGTTAGCTCTGTATCAAACTTCGAGAGTTTCCAAACGAACAGATTGAAGTGCCGATATAAAGATGCCAACGGCAAAACAAATCTTTGTCATAGTTTAAACGGAAGTGCCTTAGCATTGCCCCGTATTGTGGCTTCTTTATTAGAGAATAACCAGACAGATAACGGGATAAAAGTACCTGAAGTATTAGTTAAATACACAGGCTTTGAAATGATTAACTAAATAATTTAAATAAACATGAAACAATTACCTCTTATTTTAAATGGTTTTTTGATAATGGCTGTGGCTATTTTGTTCTACATGAATATGTCGCTTAAAAAGAATGTGGAAGCTTTGAGCACAACTCCTCAGTCAACTGCAGGGCAAGCTCCGGTAGTTTTATCGGCAAACAATAATGTGGATATGAAAGATGCTAAGATTGCTTATCTTAATATTGATTCGTTAGATTATAAGTACCAGTACATCGTTGATAACTCTAAAGAGTATGCAAACAAACAAGCTGCCATTGAAGGTCAGTTAAACAGCATGGCAACTAAGTTTCAGAATGATTATCAGGAGTTTCAGCAAGCAGCACAGGCTGGAATTAAAGGAGAAGCAGAATTGAATAAACAAAAAGCCCAACTCGAACAAGAGCAGGCTGATGCTGCCGCCAAACAAAAACAATTGGAGAACTTGGGAGAAGAAGTTGCGATGAAAAGAGGCGCGATGCTTAAAAAGGTATCAGACTATATTGCCAAATACAACAATGGTAAGTTTGATTATATATTGGCATATACTACTTCCAACATCAGTTCGGTGTTATACGCTAAGCCGGGATTGGATATTACAAAAGAGATTGTTGACGGACTAAACGCAGAATATAAGGCAGCTAAACAAGGTGCAAAAAAATAACTCCCGCTGATTTCACAGATTAGCACGGATTCCATCTGTGGCATCTGCGCAATCTGTGGCTAAAAATAAACAAGATGAAAAATAAATTAAATAGTGTTGCCGAGTTTCACGAAGTGTTTAAGATTGGTAATGCCAAAGAAATTACCTTGTTGGAAGAAAAGGACTATACCCTGCGTTATAACCTGATTAAAGAAGAGAACGAGGAATACCTGGATGCCTGTAAGAATAGAGATATTGTAGAGATTGCGGATGCCCTTGGCGACCAGCTTTATATTTTATGCGGTACCATATTAAAACATGGTTTGCAACACAAAATAGAAGAAGTGTTTGACGAGATACACCGCAGTAACATGAGCAAACTGGATGAGAATGGTAAACCAATCTTTCGTGAAGATGGTAAGGTACTTAAAGGCAATGGCTACTTTAAACCTGATATTAAGAAAATATTGGACCGTAATTCATAATAACGGACAATCATAAATTTACTAAAAAATCTCTTAACAAATAGCAGTAATACCGCCTTTAACCACCTGATTCAATTCCACTTTTACTTTAGTGCCAAGCGGTAAGAATATATCTACTCTGCTACCAAACTTAATAAAGCCAAACTGTTCGCTTTGTACTGCCACATCGCCTTCTTTACTATACATTACTATGCGGCGTGCTAAGGCTCCGGCAATTTGTCTGAATAATATTTGCGTGCCTTTTTTATCTTCTACTACAATGGTGGTGCGTTCGTTTTCAGTAGATGATTTTGGATGCCATGCTGCTAAATAAGTACCATGATGGTGTTTGGCAAACTTTACTATTCCACTTATTGGATAGCGATTTACATGCACATTAATAGGCGACATGAATATAGAAATCTGCAAGCGTTTATCTTTAAAATATTCAGGTTCTTCGGTTTCTTCTATAACAACCACTTTTCCATCAGCAGGGCAAATAATCAAATTATCGTCTTTAGTCCAATTGCGAGAAGGGCTTCTAAAAAACTGCAATACAATTATTAAAACAACTGCACTAATACCAAAGGCAGTATATTTTGCCACATGGCTTTCAGGAAAAAAATAAGAGGCAATACCTATTATAATAACCGAGAAAACAGCTGCAAGAGCAATAGTGGGGTATCCTTCTTTATGTATAGTCATCTTTTTAAATAATTAATACGCAAAGGTATTATAAAATTTATTTCTTCTTAAGTAACAAAAGCCTCTTACTTTTGTAAGCTAGTTAATTTTTTGCCATAAATGATAAGTGTTGTTTGCCCCGTATATAATGAAAGTGCTTACATTAAAAAGTTACTTGATTTTTACATCCATGCCTTACCAAACGAGAAAGAGTTATTGTTGATTGATGGTCATTCAACCGATGATACCTGTGCAATCATTAAACAATATATGGCGAAACATGCCAGCATTTATTTACTGGATAACCCACAACGTATTGTACCATATGCGCTGAACAAAGCCATAGAGGCTGCTAAAGGAGATATTATTATACGCCTAGACGCACATACCGATTACAACATTGATTATTTTGAGAAGATAATAGAGGTATTTAAAAATACAGATGCAGATATTGTAGGTGGCCCCATGCGTATTGCACAGGGTAATACGGTGCAAAACGCTATTGGTTATGCAACCTGCACTGCTTTTGGAGTTGGAAATAGTGCTTTTCATTTTCCGGATTATAAAGGTTATACCGATAGCGTATACTTAGGTGCCTGGAAGAAATCTATCTTTAAAACAACAGGTTTATTTGATGTGGCATTTAAACGCAATCAGGATGATGAGTTTCATTACCGTGCTAAAAGTCTAGGCTTTAAAATATACCAGCACCCTGATATAAAACTGTATTACCATCCACGTAAAACCTTGGGTTTACTGTTTAAGCAGTATTATCAATACGGACTATATAAACCTTTGGTATTGCATAAAATAAAATCGGCAGTAAGTATCAGGCACCTTATTCCTGTTCTATTTGTATTGTATCTGCTAACAACGCCTATTTATTTTATCATATCTTTTTATATTGGTCTAATTCCACTACTTATATATATACTAGTGGACTTGTTCCTTACCTTCCAGTCTAAAAAACTTATTAATGAAATGCTTGCTATTATGGCAGTTTACCCTATACTGCATATATCTTACGGTATTGGGTTTCTAGGAGGATTGTTCAGATTAAAACGTAATTAGTTAAAAACAAAAAAGCTACCTTATTTAGGTAGCTTTCTCAATTAATATTAGGATATACTTATTTCTTTTCCCCTCCTTTATCTTTCGGGATGATATATACCTTTTCTAAGTCTCTAAATTCCATAGCATTTGCAGGGTAATTGCGAATATTTTTTTGAACCAATCTATCATTTTCATCATAAAAAATAGGCATCAAAGCCCCATCATCAATTAATAGCTGATCGGCTTTCATGTATGTTTCCATACGTTTTTTGGTGTCAGGTTCTTTTAAAGCCGCAGTAAACAAAGAATCAAATCTTGGGTTTCTGTAGCGTTGGAAGTTGATAAAAGACTTCTCAGAAGGATTTGAAGGGATATGTTTGCTATAGAACAAGGTTAAGAATGTTTCAGGATCAGGATAATCTGCTACCCAAGCTGTACGGAAAAACTCTAATTTACCTGATTGGTAAGCATCAATTTCTTCAGCAAAAGGAATTACGTTTATGCTGACTTCTATTCCTAAATTTTCTTTCAGCATTTTTTGTACAGTTTCAGCAATTTGTCCGTTACGTTCTCCTCCACCTGAATTTATAGTTAATGTAAGTTTAGGGAAGCCTTTGCCATTAGGATATCCAGCTTGCTTTAAATATTCCTTTGCTTTTTCTATATCCAGCTCATAACCTTTTATTTTAGAAAAATCATATCCCATTTTTTTAAATGTTTCAGCAGGAGGAACCATGCCATAGGCACCTGGTATTCCTTGCCCCTGAAGGATATAGTCTACAATTTTGTTTCTGTCGATAGCATAGTTAAACGCTAAACGAACTTCTTTTTTATTAAAAATATTACCGGTAAATAACATACCATAAATGTGGGTAGAAAGAGCCGGCACGTTTTGTATTTCAAAATCATTTTTACGAGCATTGGCGTTATCATAGCTTCCCATAATTTCTTTATACATCTCGATAGGGATTCGGAATACCATATCTAAGTTGCCACGTTGAAACTCAAGCATTTCTGCCTTCTTTTCTTTGATGAAAGATATTTTAACTGCATCTAAATACGGCAAACGGTTACCATCTTTATCTGTATTCCAGTAGTTTTTATTCTTTTCTAAAATAACTGTTTCGCCTTCTTTAATAGTTTTTACAGCAAAAGGACCTGTGCCTATACACTTGGTGCGCATATCAATTCCGTATTTTTCAAGAGCTTCTTTAGGATAAACGAAACAACCGGAATGAGCTAAAATATTAAGGAATCCTGAGAAAGAATAACTTAAATCAATTTCAACTGTAGAATCGTTTAAAACTTTTACACCCGACACACCTCCTTCGGTATTTTTACCACTTTTGCTGGCCTCAAAATATTCATTAGCACCTTTAACTTTATCTTTAAAGGTAATATCAAAAGCAGCATTAGTTGCACTGGCTTCGCATAGTTTATCAAAACAGTATTTTACATCATTGGCATTCATTTCCCTACCTCTTCCATCAGCAAAACAAGGGTCGTCATGAAATCTTACGCCTTTTCTTAAATGGAAAGTCCATACGGTTGCATCCGGGTTAGATTCCCAACGGTAAGCCAAACAAGGTATAGTAGTTAAATCAGCCTGATTGAATTTTACCAATCCTTCATAAACCTGTGTAGATATGCGCCATGAGATAACATCTACGATAGCTAAAGGATACAGGTTTTTAAAGTCTTCCAATTCGTTCATACGAAACACACCTCCGTAATACACTCCACCTTTACCTTCTTGTGTTTCATGCTTCTTAGCATCTCCTCCACACGAAGCAAGTAAAATAGTTATGGTACTTGCTACTAAAATTAGTTTTGTTATTCTCATATAATCTGGTTCAATACTTCACAAATTTATAAATATTTTCATGTAATTGGTACTATTCATATAAATTGTGAAATGTTTAGCATAAAAACCAATATTTATTAGATGAATTGGTTGTTGAATCTATCTTTGTACACCTTAAAGACAGATGACCGAAGCATTTAACGCATACATACATAAACAGCAGTTATTTGACAAAAATAGTACGTTATTGGTGGCGGTTAGTGGAGGAAAAGACTCTATGACTTTATGCAGCTTATTGAAAGATGCAGGATACAATAAATTTAGTATAGCGCATTGTAATTTCAATTTAAGAGGAAAGGAGGCTGATGCGGATGAGAAGTTTGTGATAGGCTATTGTAAAAAGAATAAGATTCCTTGCTTTCATACCAAATTTAATACAAGTATTTATGCTAAAGATAAAGGCATATCTATACAAATGGCAGCGAGAGAACTGCGCTATAATTGGTTTAATGAGTTGATAAAAGAGCATGAATTTGATTATCTATTAACTGCACACCATGCCAACGATAACATAGAAACTTTTTTTATTAATCTATTGCGTGGCAGTGGCACCAATGGATTAAAGGCTATTTTGCCTAAACAAGGGAAGGTTATTCGTCCGCTTTTGTTTGCTACACGTGCTGAAATAGATGGGTATGTAAAAGAAAATAAAATTCTGTTTAGAGAAGATAGTAGTAACCGAGAGGATAAATACCTTCGCAATTATTTACGTTTACATATCATTACGGCATTTAAAAAACTAAACCCTTCGTTTGAGCAAACGCTTACCGATGAGATTGAAGTACTGCAACAAACCAATCTTATCCTTAACCAAGAAGTTGAAAAACAACGAAAGAGATTACTTACTAAAGATGAAGGCTTTATAAAGATTAGCATTGATAAACTAACCAAAACAACAGCGTCCAAACTTATTTTATTTGAACTGATAAAAGATTTCGGCTTTAATTCCTCGCAGGTAAATGACGTTTATAATGGGCTGCAAGCCCAATCTGGTAAGACTTTTACAAGCAATACGCATACAATTATTAAGGATAGAGATTTTTTAATCATTAAACAAAAAACTAAAAACAATACCCTGTCAGAGTTTCTTATTAAGGAAGGATATACAGAAATTAATCATCCTGTTAAACTTAAAATTTCTTTTTTAAAGGGTAATATAAATTCTATTTCCGGAAAAGATTTCAGCACAAATAAAGCTTATATAGATGCCGATAAAATTACCTTTCCTTTAACAGTAAATAAATGGAAACAAGGCGATAAATTTATCCCACTTGGTATGAAAGGATTTAAAAAACTAAGCGACTTTTTTATAGCCGAGAAAACTTCTCTTTTTGATAAGCAAAACCAATGGATTGTACGTTGCCAAAATGATATTGTTTGGCTGGTAGGCAAACGTATTGATGACAGATTTAAAGTAAGCACCTCAACAAAAAACATTTGCATTATTAGCTGCTAATGTTGCCTGTTAGCCGAAAGTAGTATATTTGCGCCGATTATGAGCAAACAATTAAAAATTGCCCTTATTGTTATTTTTGGTGTGCTATTAGCAGACCAAATACTTAAAATTTATGTAAAGACACACTTTGTTTTGGGCGAGCAGTATGTTGTTTTCTCCTGGTTTAGAATTCATTTTACCGAGAACCCGGGTATGGCTTTTGGTATTGAATTTGGTGGTGCTTTCGGCAAGTTATTATTAAGTGTTTTCAGGATTTGTGCAGCCATTTTTGGTATTTATTATCTAAGACAAATCATCGTTAAGAAATTTCATCCGGGCTATGTGGCTTCTATTGCTTTTATTTTTGCAGGAGCTGTGGGTAATATTTTAGACAGTATGTTTTATGGCATGTTTTTTAACGAGAGTTTTGTTGAACCTGCTAAGTTTATGCCTGCAGAAGGCGGTTATGCAGGCTTTTTGCATGGCAGGGTGGTTGATATGCTATACTTCCCGATTATAGAAGG
>CAJCJB010000031.1 GCA_903970545.1 Candidatus Saccharimonadota bacterium
ACCATCAATGATTTATTGCATGAAACAAAAAGCAGTAAAAAAATGTCTATGAATCAGGTGGCTATTTTGAATAAGAAAATTAGTGTACGTGAGGAATTAATCAGCACCATTAAATATGAAATACATCTTATCAATAAACAAATAAATGAGAACCAGACTTCCATAAACAACCTGAATACTACATTAGATAAACTAAAAAAAGACTATGCCGCTATGGTTTATTTTGATTACCGTAACAGTGATGCCTATAGTAAACTGATGTTTTTATTTGCTGCCGATAGCTTTAATCAGGCATACCAGCAATATAAATACACACAGCAAATTGCGGAGTACCGTAGGAAAAAAGCAGTTGAGATTACAAGTACCCAGACTGATATTACACAAAAGATTGCAGGGTTAAATAGTCGTAAACAGGAAAAGAAGGAGTTACTTAATTCAGAAGACAGCGAAAAGGTAAATCTGGCTAAAGAAAAAGAAGACCAGGAAAATACACTGGCAAATCTTCAGCATGCTGAAAAGCAATTGAAAGAAGAATTAAACGATAAGAAAAGTGAAATTGAAACCTTAAACGCTGCTATTAAAAAATTAATTCAGGAGGAAGTAAAACGCCAACAAGAAGAAGAAAAACAGAAAGCACTGGCTCTTGCCAAAAAGAAAGAGGATAGAGCTGCTAAAGCAAAAGAGAGAAAAAATAAAGCTAAGTCAAAAAAGATAGATGAAGAGATTAAAGCAGATGCTAAAGCTGAAGCTGCAGAGATTGCAGAAACCAAAGAAGCCGAGCAACTCTCATCTGATTTTGCATCTAACAGAGGTAAGTTGCCATGGCCTGTTGCAAAAGGTGTTATAACCATTGGTTTTGGGGAGCAGGAACATCCTACCATTAAAGGCTTTATGATTAATAACAACGGAGTAGAAATATCTGCTGCCAAAGGACAAAATGCAAGAGCTGTATTTGAGGGAGTGGTTACGGGTGTTACTACCGTTCCGGGTATCGGTAAGATTGTAATTATCCGTCACGGAGATTATTTAAGTGTGTATTCTAACCTACAGGAAGTATTGGTTAAATCAGGAGATAAAATAGCCCTTAAGCAAAACATAGGAAGCATTGCTTTTAATGAAGATGAAAATAGGAATGTAATTAATTTCCAAATCTGGAAAGGACAGAAGATATTGAACCCCGAAGAGTGGTTGTATAAGTAAACTTAGACTTAAATTAATTATTTGGAACTACCACATCATCATCAGCACTATTGGGTTGCTGGGTCGATTGTCTGATTTCTTCCGTTACATCTGAATTCTTCTTTTTCTTCTTTTTCTTTTTAGTTGCCGTATCTTTATTTTTAGCAGCAGCAGTATCAACCGTAACTTTTTTTATAGTATCGGGTTTTGTAGTAGCTGTATTAGTTGTTTGTGTAGTATCTTCTTTTTTAGGAGCAATAACCTGTTCTGAAGTAGGTTTTTTATTAGTGTCTTTTATTTGTTTTGCAACAACAGGTGGGGCAGAAACTATAATAGTATCTTTTTTAATTACTTCAGGTGCTACAGAAGCAGTTGCTACAACAGGTGGCTTTACCTCTTCCTGCTTTGGCTCTACTTTTGGTTGAACTACAGGCTTTACAACCGCAGTAGTATCCTTTTTAGCAGCTGTATTATCTGATATATCTTTTATATAATTAAACCCAAAGTAAGCTATTACACCAAACACCACTATAATAGCAGGGATGGCAGCAAACTGTAATACTTTTTTTGTTTCAGGAAGTTTTAACGGAGGACGTGTTTTAACATGGTCAATCTCATTTTCTAAAAAATCTAATGAAGAAGGATTAAAGCTAACATGATAGCTTAGCAACTTTTCCCGCAAAGCATTTTCATCAATTTTAAATGGCTTTTTCTCTTCCATTAGTAGCCTTGCATTTTAAGTTTAATGTTCTTCGAAAACTCATGTCGGGCACGCTCTAAGGTATTCTTTGCCGAATCTTCATTAATCTCCAGTAAATCACAGGTCTCTTTTAAACCCATGTTTTCTATCACACGCAGATTATATACAGCTCTGAAAGAGCAAGGCATTTTTTGTAGTGCTTTAATATAATCTTCTACTAATAAATTATTGGGATCATCCTGTTCGGCCTGATGAAACAAATCCGTATGTGGTTTTCTTTCATCTACCCGGGCAGTAGTGGTTACGTAATATTCGGTACGATTGCTTTTTAACTGTAGTATCAGGCTGTTTAAGAAAGTCTTTTTAATCCAAGCATTTAAATCCTGATTGTCTTCATATTCGGGAAGATGCTTAAAAATATCAATAAATGCCTGAGAGAAAAAAGTATCTGCCTGTTCGTTGCTTTTAGCATAGCGGCGGCACATACCCATTAAATGCCCGTAATGCTGCTCAATAAGCTGATGACGCGCAGTTTTATCGTTTTTTAGGCAAGCCTGTATAAATTCGTTTCTGCTCATGTAATTAGCTCATGCAATTTTACGTTACTAATGAATGAAAAGTTACGAATAATTTTTATCTTTTCAAATAGAGACTGTTTAAAAGTGTTTTTTGAGCATTACCCCAATGCTGTTGAGATATAGAAACAAGTTCGGAATGAAGATAGTAACAGTCTACTTCATAGCCCCTCTTAAAAAGAGCAAGAAGGGGTACATGGCTTTAAAGGCAGATGCGGCATATTTATCAAAGCCGGGTTTTAGCAGTTCTTTATCATCAAAGTGATGGGTTACGGCAAAGTGTTTGTTCTTTAAAACTTCTACGGCAGGGTTTTCTTTATCGTAGCCTTTGGGCGGGTTCACCAGTTTATCTTCCTCCATTAGGCCGCTATAATACTTCTTAAAATCTTTGTTATTAAGTATCTTTTTAAAATCGGCGTAGTTATAATCAATCTCCTGACGGATAGCTGCCAATTTATCGGGCATAGGCATATAAGAGCCACCGCCCATAAAACAATTACCCGGCTCTATATGTATATAATAACTTGGCATGGAACTGCCTTTGCCACCGGGTGTAATGTGCGCACCCATATTGGTTTTATAAGGAGTTTTATCTTTAGAGAAACGCACATCTTTATATATCCTGAAAATGGTTTTAGCAGGGTCTATACCTGCGACCTCTTTATCAAACTTAGCGGTAAGGGCTAAAATCTTTGCTACTAATACTTCTAAGTCTTCTTTAGATTTTAAATAGATGTGTTTGTTCTTATCGAACCACTCTTTGTTATTATTCTTTTTAAGTTGTTTTAAAAAGGTTAATGTTTGTTCCATTGTTACTCGGGTATGTTTTCGGTTAGTTTCTTAAAGAATTTATAATTAGCCAAAAACTCTTTGGCTACAATTCTAATCAATGTATAAGTAGGTATGGCAACTATCATTCCGCCAACACCCGCTAACGAAGATGCCATTAGTATCACAATAAAAATCTCGAGGGGATGTGCCTTTACACTTTTGCTGAAAAGATAAGGCTGCATAACAAAAGCATCGAAGAGGTTTACACAGATGGATACCCAGAATATTTTTTCTATCACACTACCAATTAGGAAAGTCTCATTGACTTCCATGCAACCCGTAATGCCTAAAAAGCAGGCAAAAGCAAAACTTATAAAAGGGCCGAGGTAAGGAATGATATTCATTACGCCGGCAAATATGCCTATAAACCAGGCGTTTCTTACACCTAAAAAGGTTAGAGAAGTACCTACCAAAATTATGACCATAACCACATCTATAAACAAAGCCACAAAGTATTTGCTTAGTAATGATTTGGTTGTACGAAGGATATCTTTCATCTCATGTTCGTAAGCCACAGGAGTTATTAATAAAAGACTTCTGGCAACCAATTTA
>CAJCJB010000032.1 GCA_903970545.1 Candidatus Saccharimonadota bacterium
GTAGAAGCAACTATTAGCGACATCAAAAAAATGTTCCCAAGAACCATACACGCCGTTACTTTAAATGGATTCTTGGTTAAACTGATTTTATTCGTGTTTGCTCTTCAAATTAGCAAACTCACTAACTAGCAACTTAAATTATATAGTAAAGTTAAAATCCGATAGTATGAAAGATTTATCAAAAGAAAAGGAAGACGAACTATTTCTTGAAAAGGAAGAACCCATTAGCCATAGAACAAAAAACATAACAATTATGCTTCTTCTGTTGGTGATAGCGGCGCTTATTTTTGCTTTAATTTTAAAGTAAGTCCTAAAAGAGTATTCTCTACCCTTAATCCGAATCACTCTCTTCTTCTGTGCCCTTCTTGGCACTTAACGTATTAAAGATGCGTGCCGTTTGATACACGTTTTTATCTAAGCGGTTACTTAAAATAACCAGCGTTGTTTTATCGGCTTTGCGGTATTGAAAAGCAGTTCTGTAACCATGCCACCAACCATTATGAAAAACAATAGTATCTCCGCCATTGGGGTTAATACGAAAGCCTAAGCCATAATATCTTCCGTTGCCTGTTCGCGCATGCGGCTTTATGGCTTCGTTGATATTAGCCACAATCTTTCCTTCAAATAGCCTTTTGGCAAACAAAAGCATATCTTGTGTGGTAGAACATACACCTTTATCGCCCACTACATAATCAAACTCATCTGTACCAATGGGGTGTTTACGATAATCAAAAGAAAAAGCCTGGTTTTTAATAGAATCTGATACACTAAAAAAATACGTATTATTCATTCCACACACATCAAAAATATTTTCTTTTACAAAGGCCTGAAAGCTTTGTCCGCTAATTTTCTCCACCAATAGTGCCAGTAGAACAAAATTAGTGTTGTTATACTGAAAGCGTCTGCCGGGTTTAAAATAAGCCGCCGGTTTATGCAGGGTTAGTAAATCCAGAACGCCTTTATTGGTAAGTAAGGTATCTGTTTTAGGCAGGTGATAATAGAAAAAAAAATAGTTTGGCAAACCACTGGTGTGCGATAAAAGGTTTTTAATAGTTATATTTTTATACGGAAAATTAGGGAAGTACTTCTCTACATTATCTGTAAGATCAAGCTTGTTTTGTTCTTTCAGTTTTAAAACAGCAACAGCTGTAAACATTTTACTTACAGAGGCCAACTGAAAAGCAGACTCGTTACAAAGGTTCTTTTTGCTTTTAATGTTTTCAAAACCTAAAGCTGATTGATAAATTGTGGTATCATGATACAACACTGCCGCGCAACCATTAAATATGCCGTGCTTATAATCTGTGGTAAAAATAGAATCTAAAGCATACTGTTTCTTCTGTAATTGCTTTGATAAAACAGGGGGAGATATAGTAGCTGAATTTTTAGCTGCATGATACTTCTTTTCGGCGCGCATGTTTTCGCCTTTGCTCACGCCTATATGGGAGGCTAAAGCAATTAAACAAACACCCGATATGATTAAAAACAGTAAACGCATTTCTTTAAGGCACATAATTAAAAACTTATATGCAATTTTGCAACAATATAAGACAAAAACAAGGGCAGCATAGATGGCCGCACAATAAAGTAATTCACAAGACACTATGTATAAAAAAGAAAGGTCAACAGCGTTATTTGAAAAAGCAAAAACATTTTTCCCGGGAGGGGTTAATTCGCCTGTACGTGCATTCCGCTCTGTGGGCGGTATTCCGTTGTTTATTAAAAAAGGAAAAGGCTCTCATATATGGGATGCAGATGGTAATGAGTATATAGATTATTGCGGCAGTTGGGGGCCTCTTATTTTAGGGCACGCTAATGATGTGGTGTTAAAGAAGGTAAGTGAAGTAATGCAAAACGGAACTTCTTTTGGAGCCCCTACCGAATTAGAAAACGAATTAGCGGAACTGATATTATCAAATCATAAATACATTGAAAAATTACGCTTCGTAAGCTCCGGCACTGAAGCCGTGATGAGTGCTATTCGTTTAGCACGCGGTTATACTAAACGTAATAAAATAATCAAGTTTGAAGGCTGCTTTCATGGACATGCCGATTCCGTATTGGTTAAAGCCGGCTCGGGTCTGGTTACTTTTGGCAATACTTCTTCGGCGGGCATTCCGCAAAGTTTTGTTAATGAAACCTTGGTTGTCTCTTTAGATAATGAAGCTGCCGTTGAACAGGCTTTTAAAGAGCATGGCAACGATATTGCCTGTGTTATTATAGAGCCTATCCCGGCTAACAACGGGTTGCTTTTACAACGAAAGGAATTTCTGCAATTTCTTCGTGATATTTGTACAAAACATGGTTCTCTCTTGCTTTTTGATGAAGTTATTTCTGGCTTTCGTGTCGGCTTTGAAGGGGCTGCGGGTTATTATAACATCAAGCCTGATATTATGACTTTCGGTAAAATCATTGGCGGAGGCTTCCCTGTTGGGATGTATGCTTCAAGCAAGGAAATTATGAGTTCAATTTCCCCTGAAGGAACTGTTTACCAAGCAGGAACACTTAGTGGAAACCCCGTTGCTATGGCAGCAGGCATTGCACAATTAACAGAATGTTTGAAATCAAACTTTTATGCGCAATTAGAAGAGAAAACAAAAATGCTTATCAGCGGAATAGAACAGGGGTTTAATTCTCATGGAATAAAGTTTAAAGCTTTTCATATAGGGTCTATCTTCTGGTTTTCTTTTTCGGATATGGAGCATGTACGCAAAGCCGAAGATATTAATGCAGATGGAATCAAACAGTTTAACGAACTTTACCATAAATTACATGAGCATGGTATTTACTTCGGGCCTTCGGGTTATGAAGTTGGTTTTGTAAGTGCTGCACATACGAAAGAGGATATTGAAAAAACAATTTGCACCTTTTTTGAGATATTTTGAAGAACTAAACCCATTTGATGAAACAATTTCTTCTCTTACTATGCTTTTTCTTTCTTTCCAGGTTAGCTTTCTCACAAGCGGGGTATGAGTTTGGCTATATTATAAACAATAGTGGAGATACTATAAAAGGTAAAATAAAAGACAGAAAATTTACTACCAGCCCCGCAAATTCAGGTAAAATTAAATTTATTGATGCAGGTGGGAAACAAAGAAAAATAACCCCCGATCAAATAAAAGGGTATTGCAGAAAGGGCTCTGTGTTTTATCAAACCCTTCCTGTTGGAAGGGAATCTAAGCTACAGTTTACAAAGATATTAGAACGAGGAAATGTGATTTTATTTGGTTATACTACCAATACATTTGTATCAGTAAATAGGTCTAATGACCCTCACAAAAAGGATACAGAGGATCGTGTAGTGGAGAAAATTGATTTTGAATACTTTTATCAAAGAAGCAAAGACCCAAACAGCCTGATGAAAGTAAAGAAAGATAAATTTGAAAGTGTGTCTTTGTTTTATTTTAAGGATGATGCGGAGTTGATAAAAAAGATTGAAGATAAATCTTTAACGTATCATGATATTGAGCTTATTGTAAAGATGTATAATGAATTTGCGGCTAAGAAATAAGGCTATAATTCATTTATCCTAACCATATCTTTTACTCTTATTCCTCTCTCGGTGTTTACTAAATTACAACACTCATTAACCAAATCGTGTTCAAAGAACAATGTCCAGTTATGCATTACGGCGTTTTGTAAAATGCGTTCTTTTTCTTTTAAGGTTTCCAACGGACGAACATCATAACCCATCACATAAGGTATTGGTATATGCCCAACAGAAGGAACTAAATCTGCACAAAACAAAACTTTACTTCCTTTATAAGTTATCAATGGTAGCATCATACCCTCTGTATGTCCGTTAACAATTAATACTTCAAAACCAGGCAGCCACTCACATTCTTTATCAATAAAATTAAGTTGTCCGCTTTCTTTAATAGGCATTATATTTTCTTTCAAGAAACTTGCCCTCTCTCTTGGGTTGGGCTTTGTTGCCCAGTCCCAATGCTTTGGGCTGCTCCAGTATTTAGCATTCTTAAATACGGGCTCCAGTTTTGTTTTAGAAGAATCGGTCCATTTAATACTACCCCCGCAATGATCGAAATGTAAATGCGTAAGAAACACATCTGTAACATCATTAAAACCAAAACCGTGCTTAGCAAATGATTTTTCTAAAGACTCGTCACCATGCAAATAGTAATAGGAGAAAAACTTTTCATTCTGCTTATCTCCCAAACCATTGTCAATTAAGATCAAACGGTTATTTGTTTCAACCAGCAGGCAACGCATAGCCCAACTACACATATTGTTTTCGTCTGCGGGGTTTGTTTTATTCCAGACAGATTTGGGCACCACGCCGAACATAGCACCGCCATCTAATTTAAAATTACCACTGTTTACTGTATATAGGTTCATACTTCTATTTTAGTTTATCGTTATTCTTATGCCGTTCGGAATCTCTGCTGGTCTTCTTTTCAAGGTTTTCTTCTAAAGCTTGCTCTAAATTAATGCCTGTTTGGTTGGCAATGCACATCAGCACAAACAAAACATCGGCAAGCTCTTCGCCTAATTTTTTATGTTTATCACTTTCTTTTTCCGATTGCTCTCCATAACGGCGCGATATAATACGCGCCACCTCACCAACCTCTTCGGTTAAAATAGCCATGTTGGTAAGCTCATTAAAATAACGAACTCCGTAGATATTTATCCACTCGTCTATTTTTTGTTGGGCTTCTTGAATAGTCATATTATAATCTAATTAATTACGCAATTCGTATAATCTCCACCCGATTGACTTTGGTCTCCGCTAGTGCACGCGCTGTTTGCTTTGCTCCTTGTATTATTAATGTTTGTAGTAGATGTACTTGTTGAACTATAGCTGGTTGACGGTGTAGTGGTGGTGTTTACAACAAAGGTATGGGTAGTGCAGGTGCAGATATAATTTTTCTTGCAGGAAGTAAACACTATAATTATAAGAATAACAAAGGTATTTCGCTTAATCATTGATACAAACATAATTAAAATATATGGTCATTTTTATAGCAAGTTCTTAGTTTACAACGTATAGAAAACACATTATTCTAAAAGTATAAATTATATATTTGCCTTATTAAACAATAACATGAAAAACACTTCTTTAGTTGCTCTTATTATAAGTACCCTTTTTACAACCGCAGCTTTTGCCACCGAGCCCGATGCCCCCACTAACGTAAAAAAAACTATAAGCGCAACCCTGTTGCCCGAAACCCCCGATAATAAATTTAGCATTGGTTTAGCCGCAGGCACCACCATTCCTTTAGGTGGGTATGCCAGCACTGCTGCCAGCACAGATTCTACCCATATTAATGGCGCGGCACAAGCAGGCATTCATTTTAACGCAACCGTAGGTTATAAGATTTATAAAATTATTGGCGCTATGGTTATGATTGGCGGCAATATTAACGGGTACAACTCTGCCGCTACTATTTCCGGGGCAGCTATAACTCCATCCGGGTCGCATTATGTGGGGCAGTACTTGGCAGGCCCCCATGTTTCTATTCCTGTAGGAAAAAAGTTTTTTATAGAAGCGCGTGCTTTGGTGGGTTTAGTAACCTCTCATTATCCTGCGCTTTCTGCCAGCGAATCGCTTTCTTTGGGTGGGTTTGCTTCTACTACCGTTGATTATAGTTATAAACTTACATCCGGGTCGGCTTTTGGTTATAGTTTTGGTGTGGGTGCAAAATACATGTTGGGCAACCATTTTGGAATAACATTAAACGTGGCGTATTCGGGTTCAAACACAAAATATTCGGGTTATACAGTACACGAGGCAGTAACCACTACCAGTATTTTTTCGGCGCTTTCATCTACACCCATTCCCAATATTAATACCACTAATACATATACCAACCCAGTACACATGTCTATTGGCATGATAAATATTTCGGCAGGGGGAGCCTTTTCTTTTTAAATAAAGATTGACTAAACCAATTCAGGTTTCACTTCCATATAAGCTTCTATGGGTAAGCAAGAGCAAACTAAGTTTCTGTCGCCAAAGGCATTATCTACGCGGGCTACGCTTGGCCAAAATTTATTTGTTTTAACCCACTTCAACGGGTAAGCGGCTTTCTCGCGGTTATAGGTTTTGTTCCAATTATCGCTTATAACCAGCTTGGCGGTGTGTGGTGCGTTCTTCAACACGTTATCGGCTTTATCAAAAGCACCGTCGGCAATTTCCTGTATCTCTTTGCGGATTGAAATCATGGCTTCACAAAAGCGGTCAAGCTCGGCTTTGCTTTCGCTCTCGGTTGGTTCAACCATCAAGGTATCATGCACCGGAAAAGAAACCGTTGGCGCATGGAAACCATAATCCATCAAACGTTTGGCAATATCGCCCACCTCAACACCGGCATCGCGTTTAAGCGCGGCGCAATCTAAAATCATTTCGTGTGCACATCGCCCATTCTTGTTGGTGTATAGGGTAGGGTAGTGGTCTTTCAAAACCTCTTTCATGTAGTTGGCATTTAGTATGGCGGTTTTGGTTGCTTCTACTAAGCCATCTGCACCCAGCATTTTAATGTAGCCGTAAGAAATCAACAATATTAACGAGCTTCCGTAAGGAGCAGCCGATACCGCGCTGATAGCTTTATAGATCGGAAGAGCGTCGTGTAGGGAAAGAGTG
>CAJCJB010000033.1 GCA_903970545.1 Candidatus Saccharimonadota bacterium
GCTTTAGATGCCGAGTTTGTTTTTGGGGAACGTAAAGCCGATCATAAAATACTTAATTGTGCAATTAAAGTAGCTGAAGAATATCCTGATAAAAAAGTTGTTTTAATCAGTAAAGACATCAATCTTCGTCTTAAAGCCAAAGCACTTAACATGGCTGCCGAGGATTATGAAACCGGAAAAATAAAACACGTTGATGAACTTTATACAGGTATTACTACTATTGAGAAAGCACCCATACACGCTATAGATGAATTATACCAAAAGAATGAAGTAGATGTTTCTTCTACACATAAGAAACATGCGCCTATGGCCAATCATTTCTTTGTTTTAAAGAACGGACAAAAATCGGTTTTAGCAGCTTATGAACAAGAGAATAAAACCCTGCGCCGTGTAAACAAAACCATGGCATTTAATGTAGTTCCAAAAAATGCCGAACAGGCTTTTGCTATTGATGCTATTTTAAATCCCAATGTAAAACTGGTTTCCATACAAGGTGTGGCAGGTACGGGTAAAACCTTATTATCTATTGCAGGTGCTTTAGAGCAACGCCGTAATTTCCATCAGATATATATTGCACGCCCTATTGTTCCGTTAAGTAATAAAGACATCGGTTATTTGCCCGGTGATATTAAATCTAAGCTTAACCCCTACATGGAGCCGCTTTGGGATAACCTGAAGTTTATTAAAAGTTTGTTTGGCGAAAAGGAAAAAGAGTACAAACAAATTGAGGAGATGGTAGAGAAAGAGAAAATTATTGTTTGTCCCCTTGCATACATACGCGGGCGCAGTTTAAGCAATGTGTTCTTTATTGTAGATGAGGCACAAAACTTAACTCCGCATGAAGTAAAAACCATTATTACCCGTGCCGGAGAAAACACCAAAATAATCTTTACTGGAGATATTTACCAGATAGATACACCATATCTGGATGCACAAAGTAACGGACTGTCTTATATTATAGACAAGATAAAAGACAATAAGCTATACGCACACGTTACCCTGCAAAAAGGTGAGCGTAGCGAGTTGGCTAATTTGGCAAACGAGTTGCTTTAGTATTCTATAGATTGTAATTCTCTAATTGGTCTTTCTCGGCACCATATCCCAACTTTGTTCTGATAAATGAAGGCGTGAGCTGAACAAACCGAAAATAGTAAAGGCAGTATTAAAAATAAGTAAGTGAAAAATACAGGCCATGCGATACATGCTAAAGTAACCCGCCTTCACATCGGTAGTAAGCAAATGGGTAGGCATTAATAAAGACTCTGTCAGAGTAAATAAAAAAAGGCAAATAAACAGACTCTCAAAATTACGTATGGAAAAAAACTTAGTGCTTCGCCATTTACTGAGTGGTTTGCCCCAGCTGTGCAGTAAATAATAATTGCCATACAAGGTTTGCGCAAAGAGTAGGGCAGGGGCATCGCTTTGAGGGGATGTAAAAAAATCTTTAGTACTTATTATTTTAAAATGCTTTAAATCTTTGCGGTAAGCGGTATTCAGATCTTTTATTTTAAGAATAGCTTCATAAGGTATTTCGCCTTTATAGCTTTGTGATGATAGAAAGCGCAGGCGCAATTTCTTACAAAGGCTCTTTATTTGCGCGGGGATAAATGTTTTTTGTTTCTCTATTTCATCATCATCCAAAAACTCGAAAGAGGTATTGTAGAACTTTAAATTATCTAATATGTTTTTATCCGATAAGCGGCTCTTAAATAAAATGCGTTGTGCTTCCTGCAACAAAGCATCCTGCTGAGATAATTCTTTGCGTTCGTTTTCTAAGGCCTGCTGTAAGGTTTTATCTGCCATGAATTTTGCTTGAGTAAAATTAACCAATTTCTGTTACAAAAACTATATTTGCTGTCATGCGTGTAGTTATACAAAGGGTACAAAGTGCAAGCGTAAGCATAAACAACAATGTTTTTTCTGCTATTCAAAAAGGCTTGCTTATTTTAGTGGGTATAGAAGAAGCCGATAACGCAGAAGACATAGACTGGCTTTGCAAAAAGATTATTGACTTGCGCATATTTGCTGATGATGCCGGAAAGATGAACCTGAGCGTTAAAGAAACCAATGGAGATATTTTAGTCATCAGTCAGTTTACGTTGCATGCCTCAACTAAAAAAGGTAATCGCCCTTCTTATATAAAAGCTGCTAAGCCGGAAGTTGCCATTCCTTTGTATGGAAGTTTTATAACTGCTTTATCTGCTCTCTTTCAAAAGGCTGTAAAGATAGGTGTTTTTGGTGCCGATATGCAGGTTACTTTAATTAACGATGGACCCGTTACCATTTGCATAGACTCTAAAAACAAGGAATAAATAACTACAAATTACGAATAGCAGCCACAGGAATGGTACGAATTATATACTACCTACATTCGTATATTCGTAAAGTATTTATTTGTACTTCGTGTCTCATTTAATATCCAACAACCTAACATTTAAAATAATTCCCTATATTTGCACCCACATGATAATCAATAAGCATATTATTATTAGTAATTGGCACACACGTTGCCGAATTCCTATGCAGTTCTGTTACTGCTAAGGATTACTAGCTTATTGTTCTTTTTTTAATCACAAACATTTAATCAAAATTATCATGAACGCCATAGGTGAAGCCATACTTCAAAATTTAAACACACTCATAGTAGTTATAGACTCCAAAGGGGAAGTTAGCTACACAAGCCCTTCTGTGCAAAGACTGTTGGGTTTTAATACCACCGAACTGTTAGGAAACGGCTGGTGGAATTTGCCGCGGGCATCTGCTGAAGAAGGCCTGTTGGTTAAGAACCAGATATTAACCGTAATAGAAAAGTCTGATAAGGTAAAAATCTCGGAGTTTGAACGTGAATTCTATACCTCAAAAGGAGAAAAGAAAACGGTTGTGTGGAATTGTAATCCAGCCGAAGATGGTAGTTTGGTTGCTATCGGCTATGATATAACAAAGCGTAAACAGACAGAAAACCTTTTGGATAAAAAGATAAAAGAGCTTCAGGTAAAAAACTCCGAAATGCTGGAGAGCATAACTTATGCACAACGCATACAAAAAAGTATTTTGGCAAACCCCGATGGCTTAACACAGTATGTGAGTGATTCTTTTATATACTACCAACCTAAAGATATTGTGAGTGGTGATTTGTACTGGTACTATAAAAAAGAAAACAAGCTGTATGTAGCTGCCATAGATTGTACCGGACATGGAGTACCCGGCGCATTAATGTCGGTAATAGCAAATGGGTTGTTGCGTACTACCATCGTAAAAAGAAACATGGCAAACCCTGCCGAAATACTTTTTGCCTTGGATGAAGAACTGCAATCTGCTTTGCATACCGAAGGTACTGCCGATGGGATGGATATTGCCCTTGCTGAGATAGATTTAGATACGAAGAAGATAAAATTCTCGGGTGCATTTCGTCCGTTGGTATTAATAAGAGACGGAAAGCTTATAGAGCATAAAGCCAGCAAATATCCCATAGGTTTGTATGCGGGTATAGAAAAGAAGTTTGATTTGCATGAGTTTGATTTGCAAACAGGCGATGCTTTGTATTTGTTTTCCGACGGGTATTCTGACCAGTTTGGGGGAGAGAACGATAAGAAGTTTAACCGCAAACACTTTTACGAATTGCTGTTAAGCATACAGGATATGAACCTAACCGAGCAGGCTTCTTTTTTAGAATATGCCCACAACAACTGGAAACAGGATGAACCGCAGACCGATGATGTATTAGTAATAGGCTTGAAGATATAAATAGGCGTTCCGGCGGCTTCCACATAAAAGTTAAGAGCTCCTTCTCTAAACACAGAGGCATTTTTAGCATTAGGGATTAGCTCAGCGTCCTTTTATTTATATCCGTATCGCTGAAT
>CAJCJB010000034.1 GCA_903970545.1 Candidatus Saccharimonadota bacterium
TTGTTCTGGCAGCTTGTTACTATCAAATCCATTTAATAAAACAAAACTTTGTGTATAGTTGGCAATGATATTTAATAACCCTTTGGCTTCATTTTCGTTAAGTCCGCCTGTGTTTTCTGATGCTTGAATTAATTTTACAGTCTGTTCAAGTTCACGCAAGTTTTTCGCATAGTGCTTTAGTCGTTTCTCGTTAAGGGTATAGCCTTTTATAAGATGTTCTTTTAATCGTTGAGTAGCCCAAATTCTGAATTGTGTCGCCTTTCGGGAATTTACTCTATAACCAACGGAAATAACCATATCAAGACTATAAAACTCAATCTTCCGGTTAACTTGCCTTTTACCTTCCTTTTGAACTATTTCCATTTTGGAAACAGTTGATTTTTGTTGCAACTCCCTTTCTTTGAGTATGTTTTTAATATGTTTATTTATGGCAGGTACTTCTGTTCCAAAAATTTCAGAAATTTGTTTTTGGTTTAGCCATAGGGTATCATTATCAAATTTTATTTCAATTTGCGTTTGACCTTCCTTTGTTTTATATATTTCAATTTCTTTCATATTTATACGAAATAAACTTCCAATTTCATTGTAATATTAAAGGTAAATTCTTGAAAACCGGAAGAGTTTATTATAAAACTACTTTATATAAAAGTAATTAAAAGTTCAGAATTATGATTACATTTACGTAGTAAATGTAGGTTTAGGATTAAAAAAATAACTCTATAATCTATTCTTTGACTTACTTATAAAGACTTTCAAAGGTTAGACCTCTTACACCAGAACTATAGAACAAAAACAAGTTTTATCCGTTGTGATTTGCTTTCAAAATGTATCTTTGAGCTACTGATAAACAACGATGCCTATGGTAATAAGCAAAGTATGATTGTTGTGATTTGCTTTCAAAATGTATCTTTGAGCTACTGATAAACAACTTTATATGCACCAATAGGGATGTATGATTGGTTGTGATTTGCTTTCAAAATGTATCTTTGAGCTACTGATAAACAACCTCTGCGCAGGAAAGAACTATATTTTTAGAGTTGTGATTTGCTTTCAAAATGTATCTTTGAGTACACAATTATTTACGGGTATGGTAGATAGTATAAGCAAAAATCTTCCTTTGGAAGCAAGTGTGAAATTCAAAGAAGATTTTGAGATCAGGTTTGGCAAAGACAGAGCAACCATGTCCCCTGCTGCTTTCCAAAAGAAAATGAGACAAGTATTTTCTTTTGAAGAAATTGCTCCTTATGCTAATGAACTTATGGAGCCTGCAAAAAACTTCTTGAACAAACAAGCTGAAATATTAGCAGAAGCATTAGCAGAAATTTCAGAAGAAGAAGAGACGCTAATAAAGTCTTTTATGACCATCATTTCTAAAGTATGGTACCGTTACCTGATGACCCGACCTGATACGGAATTAAACTCCCAAGCACAGCGGAAACAATTCATGTTAAATTACTTAAAAAGTATGAACGCTTTTTATGAAAAAGAAACCTTTCCACAAAAACTTATTGATTATATAGAAAGTATTTATGTTCCTGAAATAGGAGAGATAATAGATATAACACCAAAACCTGCTATACAGCTACCACAGGACTCAAAACAATTAACGGCAGGCATACCTATATTTCATCAGCAGGAAGATATTTATGAGGCTTTGAAAAAATATTTTCCGGCAGAGCAACAGAAAGCCTTATTGACCCTTTTGCAGGTTCAGGCGGTTAATGAGAAACTTCTCTTTTTAGGACAAGCCAACCAGTTAGCGGATATTTTCAGAAAGCTTTTGGATAATCAACTTATTACTGGTTGTCTCCAAAAGGAATTGATTAAATGGGTCACGTATAACTTTGAATACAGAACCAACACAGGGCAGGCAAAAGCTTTTGCGGAAAAGAATCTAAGTGATATTATATCAGGAAATCAAAAGCCTTGTAAAAATCCACTTATTAGAATCGAAAAGGATGCTAAGGAAAAACTGGTTATAGTATCTACCCATAAAACAAAGAAAGAAATTAATAAAATCTAGGGGGATTAGCGTTACGCTGTTATAATCCTCTTGTAACCCTCCTAATTGCCGACCTAGTATTGCACCTTTAATTGCAATATTACATGGCAAAATTAGAACCAAAAGACCCCCAGTTCGGCATACCCATAGCCGCAAGAATAGCAAAGGAAACGGCATTCAAGTTACAAGCTGATGCCGATAAAAACAATCTTAGTTTTTCAAAACATCTAAGTAACTATCTCAAACAAGCCACACGTAACGAGACTAAACTACTTGATTTAGAAACACAAATTACCACAGAGCGCGAAGTATTTAGAAAAGCCATAGGCAGGTTTATACTTTCTATAACAGAAGGAAACAAAGAGCAAACCACCCGACTGATAGAAAACTACAATACCATTTTAAAAGAAGAAATGAATCAAATGCAATCAGATAAAAAAAACACATAAACAAAAACAGATGGAAAATCAAATCAGAATCATCAGCAAAGAAGAAGCAGAAAAAGAGCAAACCGCTATTGAGATGGCAGAAGCCAAGAAAGTTGAAACCAGAGAAATTATTCTGACTATACTCTTAACTGCTCTGGTCATGCTAATTGTATACATCATAGCAGGTAGCCGGAAAAAACAAAGCATCCTATCCCTTATGGATGCCCTTCCTATGATAGATGGGATAAAAGATACAAGCGAAAAAACAGAAGCCTAACGGGTAATAAACCCAAGCTTGGAACCAAACGAAAAAGATAGTAAACAAATCAGCCTTGATAGAGCAAGAGAACTGTTGGGTGATGATGCTATCAGTGATAAAGAGTTGTTGGAGCTTATGGATAATTTAAAACAGTTTTGCGGAATAGTAAGTGCGGTATATAAACAAGAAAAGATTAAAGAAGCAAAGGAAGAAAAAACCAAAGAACCGAAACAAAAAACAACAAAAGGAAAGTCAAAAGGTGTCAAATCTGCTGCCTGATTATTAGTAATAAATAAATGAGATAATCTTACTAATAAAGTCTATATTTAAACTTAGAAAAAGATAGTATGAATAAAGCCAACCTAAGTATAGACGAGTTAAATGAGATAACCATATTCGAGCAATTTGCCAAAGGCAAACTAAAAGGCGATGGCAGGAATAATAATTGTATCATTTATACAAGAGTATCTTCCAAAGAACAGGAACAAGGTTATAGCTTAGATATTCAAAGAAAAGAATGTGAAGAGCTTGCTATAAAAAATGGCTATACCATATTAGGATATTTCGGAGGAACTTATGAAAGCGCTAAAACAGATGAGCGCAAAGAGTTTAACCGGATGCTCCAGTTTGCCAAAAGAAGCAAGGATAAAGTTACCTATATTATAGTACACATGGTAGACAGGTTTTCCCGTTCGGGAGCTAATGCCATTTATTTAAAAGAAAGACTAAAAGAAACAGGCATTTATATAATGTCTGTTAAACAACCTGTAGATGTAAGAACAACAAGCGGGGATTTTCAACAGAATATTCAGATAATCTTTTCTCATTATGATAATCAGGTAAGAAGAGAAAGATGTATGTCAGGAACTAAAGAAGCCTTATTACGAGGAGAATGGTGCGGGCATACCCCGACAGGATATGACCGCATTAATGTAAACGGTAAAACAGAAATAGTAGTTAATCAAACTGGCAAGCTATTAAAAAAAGCCTTTCTTTGGAAAGCAAACGAAGGTATCAGTAGTGAAGAATGCAGAGAACGATTAGCTAAACTCGGTTTAAAAGTAAACCACCAAAGAATGTCGGTTATATTTAAGAACCCTTTTTATTGTGGTTTAATGGCACACAATGCTTTGGAAGGAAAACTAATAGAAGGCAAACACGAAAAACTTATCTCTAAAGATATATTCCTAAAAGTAAATGAAATACAAAGCAAAAACAGGCATGGTTATAAACAATCCCCTGAACAAGAGAATGTACCCTTAAAAGTATTCTTAAAATGCGATAGCTGTGAGAAGGGTTTAACAGGTTATGTGGTTAAGAAGAAAGGGATTTGGTATTACAAGTGCCGCAATAAAGGATGTTGTAGTAATAAGTCTGCCAAACAGCTCAATGAAACTTTCCAAAGCTCCTTATCGTATTTTACGCTAAACCCTAAATACCGCCCTTTATTAAAAGAAATGCTGGTACAAGAGCTAAAAGAAGAAAGCAAAGAGAACATTGATAACATTAAACTCGTAAAAGCCAATTTCCAAAACATAACTCAAAAGATTGAAAGACTGGAAGAGCGTTATGTAACAGAAGAGCTTACCCAAGAACTTTATTTAAAATACTTGGAGAAATACAAGCAGGAAAGACTTGAAATAGCCAAAGAACTGACCAAACTGGAAGCAGGGAGTTCGAACCTTGAAGAGGGGGCTAATGAAGCCTTAGACTTTGCTGAAAACCTGAGTAAAATATGGCAATCTGGGGGATATGCTGAAAAGCAACGCTTACAATATTATCTGTTTCCGAAGGGTATTCGATATAACCGCAAAAGTGATACAGTTCGAACAGAAAAACTAAATCCGCTATTCCTTTGGA
>CAJCJB010000035.1 GCA_903970545.1 Candidatus Saccharimonadota bacterium
TGTATGATTACGTTTTAAAGTTGCAGAATTAGTAGACGCAATAGATACAGAACTAATATAATTTCTCAACTAAAAATTGTTAGCAGTAAAAACTAACTACTTAATAAGGAACGGAAAGCGATGAATGTTCTTTAAGGCAATGCCTGTGCCACGGGCAACGGCACGCAAGGGGTCTTCGGCAATATGTACAGGCAGTTTTGTTTTCATGGATATACGTCTGTCTAAACCACGTAACAAAGAGCCACCACCTGCTAAATATATGCCTGTGCGATAGATGTCGGCAGATAATTCAGGAGGAGTCATTTCTAAGGCATTTAAAATAGCTTCTTCAATTTTTGAAATTGATTTATCAAGCGCATGTGCTACTTCAACATAAGAAACATAAATCTCTTTCGGAATACCCGTCATTAAATCCCTTCCATGAACAGGAAAATCAGCAGGCGGGTTTTCAATCTCCGTCATAGCTGCACCTACTTCAATTTTTACACGCTCTGCGGTACGCTCGCCAATTAATATATTATGTTGGCGACGCATATACTCTTCTATGTTCGCTGTAAAATCATCACCTGCAATACGTACCGATTTATCGCATACAATACCACCCAATGCTATAACGGCAATCTCGCTGGTACCGCCGCCTATATCAATAATCATATTACCAACAGGTTCCTCCACATCAATGCCCATACCCAAAGCGGCTGCCATAGGCTCGTGTATCATATAAACTTCTTTAGCTCCTGCATGTTCGGCACTATCACGTACGGCACGTTTCTCAACCTCGGTAATACCGGATGGAATACAAATTACCATACGCAAAGAAGGCTGGAAGAATTTCCTTCCGGGATTAATCATTTTAATCATCCCTTTAATCATCTCTTCAGCCGCCTGGAAATCGGCAATTACACCATCTTTTAGCGGACGAATAGTTTTTATGTTCTCATGGGTTTTACCATGCATTTGCTGCGCCTGCTTTCCAACCGCAATAATTTTACCGGTGCTTCTGTCAACAGCAACTATACTTGGCTCATCAACCACTACCTTATCATTACAGATAATAATGGTGTTAGCAGTTCCTAAGTCAATCGCTATTTCCTGAGTTAAAAAATTTATTACAGCCATACTTCTAATCTACAATATTATGAAATTAATGTTAATGTTTAAAATGTCTCACGCCGGTAAACACCATTGCCATGTTGTGTTCGTTGCAATAAGCAATACTATCTTTATCTTTAATACTTCCACCGGGTTGAATAACCGCCTTGATGCCTGCTTTATCTGCAATCTCTACACAATCAGGAAATGGAAAGAACGCATCACTAGACATAACGGCACCTTTCAAATCAAAGCCAAAGTTTTGTGCCTTTGCAATGGCTTGTTTCAATGCATCTACACGCGATGTTTGTCCTGTACCGCTTGCTAACAATTGATTATTCTTTGCAAGGATGATAGTATTTGATTTTGTGTGCTTCACTAATTTGTTTGCAAACAACAAATCTCTTATTTGTTCTTTATTGGGCGTAACAGTAGTTACAGTAGTTAAATCTTTTTCGGTTTCGGTTTTTAAATCGCGGTCTTGTTCAATAACCCCGTTCAACAAAGTGCGGAAAGATTTAGTATTTGTCTTGTTCTTCTTCTTAATAAGAATAATACGGTTAGGTTTTGATTTTAAAATTTCCAATGCTTTTGCATCATAACTTGGAGCAATAATTACTTCAAAGAAAAGCTTGTTTATTTCACTTGCTGTTTCTTCATCCACTTTAGCATTCGTGATTAAAATTCCACCAAAGGCAGAGAGCGGGTCGGCTTCTAAGGCTGCTTTCCAGGCATCAACTAATTTAGTGCGCGAAGCAATACCGCAAGCGTTATTATGTTTTAAAATAGCGAAGGTTGTATCAGTAAATTCTTCAATCAAATCAACGGCTGCATCTACATCCAACAGGTTATTATATGAAAGTTCTTTGCCACTTAACTTTTCAAACATTTCCTCTAAATTACCATAGAAAATACCTTGCTGATGCGGGTTCTCTCCGTATCGTAGAACATTAACATGGTTCTCGCTTGCTTTAAATACAGGTAATTTTTCTTCTTTGTTGAAGTAATTAAAAATAGCCGTATCGTAATGAGAGCTCATCGCAAAGGCTTTGGCAGCATATTTCCTGCGGTCGGCAATATCGGTAGAGCCCTTCTTTTCCTCCAGTAAAGCAAGTAAACCTGCATACTCATTTCGTGAAGAAACAATCAATACATCGTTAAAGTTTTTGGCTGCTGCTCGGATAAGCGAAATCCCACCAATATCAATTTTCTCAATAAAATCTTGCTCTGTAGCACCTTTGGCTACTGTTTCTTCAAAGGGGTAGAGGTCAACAATAACCAAATCTATATTCGGTATCTCGTGCTTTTGCATTTGAGCTACATCACTTTGTAGTTCACGTCTGCCAAGTATTCCGCCAAATATTTTAGGGTGTAATGTCTTTACGCGTCCTCCTAAAATTTCAGGAAAGGAAGTCAATTCTTCTACCGGAACAACAGGAACAGCAAGACTTTCAATAAACGTTTGTGTACCGCCAGTGCTATATAAAACAACGCCCAGTTGGTGCAATTTTTTTATGACAGGCTCTAAATTGTCTTTATAAAATACGGAAACTAATGTATTTTTAATCTGCCTCTGGCTACTCATAAACGATTGCTAAAGGGCAAAATTAACTAAATAGAAACGCCCTTAAGCGCAAATAAAAGATTGTTGAAAAATGAGTGCCTTTGTTGAAAACGATGGATGGTAATTATATAGAGAACATGGGTTTTTTTGACATTGGGTCCCTGATGTCATACAAATAACAACCCTACTTCCAAATAGCAGCCTGGGTAAGTTTTATTTTAGATTTAAAGAAGTTGCGCGATGTTTCTTCAAACGATTTGGTATAATCACTGATGTAGAATTTATGCGTAGCGCCTTTTTTAACGGCTAATAGTTTATGCTTGGCTAACACCTGAGCAACGGTTTTGGCAACGGCTTCGGCATTATCAAATATTTTAATCTTGCCTTTATAAAATTCTTCTACTTCTTTTTTAATTAAAGGGTAGTGCGTGCAAGCCAATATAAGTGAATCTATTTTTTTTAGTTTAGCACGACTCAGATAATCATGTATAATGGTGCGCGAAATCTTGTTGTTAAAAAACCCTTCCTCAATCATAGAAGCCAATAAGGGTGTAGCTAAAGAAGAAACCTCTACATGCTTGGCAGCATGTTTTATTTTCTTGGCATAGATGTCGCTTTTAATGGTTGCCTTGGTGGCAATTACGCCAATGTGTTTCAGGGTGGCATCTTTCACTACCTCATCCACAATAGGATTAACCACATCAATAACCGGCACTTTTCCGCCCACAAAATCTTTAACCGTTTCATAAGCCAGTGCCGAAGCGGTGTTGCAGGCAATAACAATTACCTTGCAATTTTGTTCCAGCAAAAACTGCGCAATGCGTATACAATAATATTTTATGCTGTCAGGCGATTTATCTCCGTAAGGTAAATGGGCAGTATCGCCAAAATAAATAAGCTGTTCTTTAGGCAGAGCCTTGGCAATGGCGTTGGCAACGGTTAATCCGCCAATACCCGAATCAAAAATTCCGATGGGTTGGTTGGTTTGTAATTTTTTTGCAAGCATATTCTAATATTTCTATCGGTACAAATCTACGGCTAATTGCTGGTCAGATTTCACCGTAAACTTTCTTTCAATGGTATAAATAGATTGCTTCAATGTTTTAGACCTAAAGGTAACGCGGTAATTGCCGGGTTGTAAATTAAATTCCTGAACCGTTTTATTGGTACGCAGATTACAAACCCAAATAAGTTCTCCATTCACTTCCTGCAAAATACATCCGTCGCCCAAATCGGGGGTAGTTATTTTTACCTGTCCGGCATCAACTACATCAATACTTTTAGTAATGGTTTGTAAGATGTTGATGTCTTTTAAATACGTTCTGGGCAGGGTAATAATCTCGGCATCATAATCTCCCACAATAAACTTTTCGTAGGCATTAAAATTCAGCACATGCAGCGTTTGCATCTTCCCTCCTTCTCTGATGATACATTTTACTTTATCGTTGTTATTGCAAATACCCACACCTCTTTTTATTATTAACCCACCTTGTGGGGCATCAATAGGAATGATATTATGGGTACCGATATTCAGTTTCACATGTTCTGCCTGCTTGGGCGGAATCGTATTTACCACAATAGTGTATTGTTTGGTTTCATCCATCGGTATCGTATCAGGGTTGCCTTTCAGATTCATACTATGCACGTAGTTATACATAATATCTCCTGTTTTCTCGTTATAGAAAGTCATGTTTACATTCGTTTCAATCGGCTTGGAAGAAACGTCCAGCAAATTAACCTGCGCCGTTGTTCTGTTTAATGTTTGTGTAGTAACGTAATCAAGCGTCTTAGAGAAAGCCTCTTTATCTTCATAACTGAAATAATTTCCCACGCAATCAAAAGCCTTTGCCTGTTCAATGGTTAAACCAATTCCGATAATGCAGGGCTTTAAAATAATACCCTTTTCCTGCAGAGCCAGTTTAGCTTTACAAGGGTCGCCACCACACTCTTCAATACCATCGGTAATTAAAATAATGGTATTGATGGCTTTGGTATCAGGGAAATCATTGGCAGCTTGGGTGAGCGAATGCTCAATAGGAGTAATACCTGTAGGCTGAATGGTTTTGATAACATCTTTTATTTTCTGAATATTGTTTTTTGCAAAAGGAACTTCCAAATGACTGTCGTTACAATCTCCGGGAGGGTACTTAACCGTGTTGCCATATATGCGCAAAGCAAACTGGTAATTCTTTAAATGATTAAGACTATCGATAAATTTATAGAATAATTCTTTTGCCTTTTCAATACGGGGCTTACCGTCATAAATTGTTTTCATACTATTGGAAGCATCAAAAACAAAAAGCACGCGTGTTGTTTGCGCAAATGAGATTTGAGATGCGAGACATGAGACAAGAGATAATATATAAAGAGTTCTTTTCATTTAATGACCGGCACTTATTGGTTCATCAAAGTTAAGCCCTTGTTGTTTTAAAACAGCTTTTACTTTCCAACCAAAATAAGCCAAATAAACAAAGCCCAGTAAAGGCACGATATAAGAAAAATGAATGCCTGTTTTATCGGATAACAACCCCTGAAGCGGCGGAATAAGTGCGCCTCCTAATATCATCATTACCAGTAAAGAAGAAGCCTGATTGGTATATTTACCCAAGCCTGCCAGTGCCAAAGAAAATATACAAGGCCACATTACCGAGCAAAACAAACCTCCACTAATAAAAAGATAAGCAGCTATATAACCTTTACTCAACATTCCGGCAATCATAAGCAGAGTACCCAGGCTGCCAAATAACAACATGGTACGTGCAGGTTTTTCCTGTGCCAGATAAAAGCCTGCAATAACTAAAACAATACAAGGGAAGTAATACAATAAATCATTTATTTTTTCGGGAACTCCTAAGGCAGAGAATTTAATATAGTTAACCAACAGGATAACCGCATATGCCAACAAAGGAATAATAGCCGTAAAAATTTTCTTAGTACTTGCTTTAAGATTAAAGGCAGATATAGCGCCCGTCCAACGCCCAATCATAAGGCTGCCCCAATACAAAGAAATAAAATGAACGGTTTGGTTGGCAGGTAAGCCTAACATATCAGGGGTTTCCAGCAAGGCAGGCATATTGCTTTGTATGGTAACTTCTACGCCTACATACACAAAAATGGCCAGCATACCCAAACGTACTTGCTTAAAAGAAAAAGCGCCTAAGTTATCTTCCATCTTTTCGGTATTGGTAACCGCAGGGAGTTTAGATAAACCAACCAGCAAAGCCGCCAATATAAATGCAACGGCTAAAATGATATAAGGGAGTTTTACACTTGATAAATCACTTAGGGTGTTGGTGTTACTAATGCCACCAAAAATAGCGTAGCTTATTAATAATGGACCAATAGTAGTTCCGAATGAATTAATACTGCCACCTAAAGTAACTCTATGAGCTCCTGTCTCTGCACTTCCCATTGCCATTACATAAGGGTTTACGACTATTTGTTGTAGCGTGAAACCAATAGCAACTATAAATAAAGAACATAACATCATGGGGAATGATTGCATGCTTGCCGCAGGAACAAAACCTAAAGAACCAATGGCAGAAACAACCAAGCCGCTTACCAAACCTGTTTTGTAGCCAATCTTGTTCAGTAAATCCCCTTTTAATCTGGAATAGAAAAAGTAAATAAGCGAGCCCGAAAAGTAGGCTGCATAAAAAGCCATATCTATTAATTGAGATTGGAATTGCGTTAACTGAAAATGAGCTTTAAAAGTACCTATAAGAACCGTATTAGAAGCTGCTACAAAGCCCCAAAAGAAAAAAATGCTGTACAACACCCATAAGGAAGATGATTTTTTTTCAGAAATAGTCATGGGTTAAAAATAGTTGCCTTACTATGTAATTAAGTGAAAGCCACTAACAAGTTTTAAGACAAGCTTTGTTGAAACGGATAATGCAAATTCAATTATATTTGCTTCATAAAATTAAAACATGAATCACGACTTAACTGTATCCCAATCTATTGAAATTAATGCCGAACCTGCTAAAGTATGGCATGCTTTAATCACACCCGAAATTATTAAAGAATACTTATTCGGAACTGAAACCATAACTGATTGGAAAGTAGGAAGCGACATTATTTTTCAGGGAGAATACCAGGGACATAAATACAAAGATAAAGGCAAGGTGGTTGAGAATATTTTGCATAAAATACTTAGTTACTTTTATTGGAGCGGCTTTACAGGCTTGGAAGATAAACCCGAGAATTATAGTTTAGTAACTTATACTTTAAACTCTAAAGATGGTAAACACACTACCTTTACTTGGACGCAAAAAGGTTTCTCAAATGAAGATGGTTATAACCATTCTAAAAGCGGAATGACTGCTTTTCTTAAACAGATAAAAGAAATAATCGAACGGTAATTACAAAGTAAAACTTTAAGCCTTAGCCAGCTTCTCAATATCGGGCGCTTCCAGAATAGTTTTATTGTAGCCTTTGGTAACCGTATGTATCATGGCTTGTCCTATTTCCTTTAAAGTACAAGCATGTTTGCGCAAAAGCAGTTTCCACAAAGGGTAAAGGGGTGCTATTACTTTATACATGGTATACGTATTTTTTAAACCCTTAGTGGGTTGTATATATCCCGGCCTAAACATATAAGCCGCTTTGCAGGGCAGTTGTTGCAGGTCTTTTTCTGTTTTGCCTTTCACACGCATCCACATGTTTTTTATGTTTTCATCTTGCTTGGTGCCTGCACCAGATACGTAACAAATTACGGTTTCGGGGTTTAGCATTGCCAGGGTTTTAGCTAAAGCTAAAGTATATTGATAGGTTATTTTGGTATAAACCTCTTCGCTGGCACCAAGAGATGTAATACCCATACATAAAAAGGCAGCGTTATACCCTTTTAGTTCACTTTCTATGAAAGTGAAGTCAGAAAAATCTTCATGAATGAGTTCTTTTAATTTAGGGTGTTGCACATTGCAAGCTCTTCTATTAATAACCAAAATCTGCTCTACATAATCGCTTAAAAAACACTCGTGCAATACACCTTCTCCTACCATACCGGTTGCACCAGTTATAATTGTCCTTACCTTCATGTGTTTATTAATAAGTAATTTTTGTATACTTTATATGGATGAAAGAAAAGAAAGTTTTTTACTATTAGTTGGTCTGCCTCCGTTTTGTTGGTCTTCTTTTATTTTTTCTTTCAGCCAGTTAAGTGCTATATCATAATCGCTAAATACTTTTATCTCTACTGTTTTGTTGCGCTGAAGAAACAACATAATAAAATTAGCCAGAAGACGGTTTGCCAAAGAAGTAACTACTACTGCCTGAGCAATGGTATTGGTATATTGTTCAGGGTTAGCAGAATATTCTCTTGCTTCTTTTGTAATCGAGGCCGGCAATCTTGCATCTACTAAAGCAGTAAACCTTCTTCCTGCTGCTAATTTTAGTGCGGCGTGGTAGTTTTCAATCGCCTCAGGCACATCAACCACCGCATCCTCTTTCATTACCACCAATAGTATGTTTTCTTCCAACATGCTAAACGTTGCCGTTTTCGCTTCAATCACTTCTCCCATGAGTTTCAAATATAGAATTCATATATCTGAATTCAAAATGCTATGCCAATTTTTCCTTTGATTGCAGAGAGAACACCCAAATATTAATTACTATCCTAAATTAAATACATTTGTAACACTAAACCCATTGAAATGAAAAGAATAACCTTAATTTTAAACTTTACATTATTAATTTTCAATTGCCTCGCTCAGCCTACCACCAACAAAAAAGATAGCGAGTATAAATTTACCATCACTAAAAGTATAGAAAGCACTCCTATACAAAGTCAGGGTAAAACGGGAACTTGTTGGAGTTTTTCTACGCTTTCTTTTTTTGAATCGGAAGTGATGCGCATTAAGCATATAAAAGATGTGAAGCTAAGCGAGATGTATGTAGTTAGAAAAACCTATCCGCTAAAGGCAGATAACTACATACGTATGCACGGCAAAGCTTCTTTTGCCGAAGGCGGAGAACCTACCGATGTAATTAATTGCTGGAAGAATTATGGCATGGTTCCGCTGGAAGCCTATAATGGCAAGTTGGATGAAGCCACAGGTTATAACCATAAAAGAATGGATTCGGTATTGCTGCTGCAGGTAAACATTATGGTAGCTAAAGATAAAATAGACCCTGCCGATTGCAGACGACAAATAGAAAGCACTTTAGAAACCTACTTAGGCCCTGAACCTCTTAACTTTGAGTACAAAGGCAAGCGTTACACACCCAAAACCTACGCCGCCACATTGGGCATAAACCCCGATGATTATGTGTCTATTGCTTCGTTTACGCATCATCCTTTTTACCAGCCTTTTATTTTAGAAATACCCGATAACTGGGCATCTAAACAATATCAAAACGCGCCTATTGATGAGTTAATGGCAACTATTGACAATGCGCTAAACAACGGTTACGGTATTGCTTGGGCTGCCGATGTAAGCGAACCTTACTTCCGCTTTAAAGACGGTTTGGCACTTGTACCCGAAAATTGGAGTACCAAGAGCGATGATGATAAGAACAAATGTTTTACAAAGCCCTGTAAGCAACAAACTATTACCCAACAAATCCGTCAGGAAGCTTTTGATAATTACGAAACCCAAGACGACCACGGCATGCACATCATAGGTTTGGCAAAAGACCCGAACGGAAACAAATACTATCTGGTAAAAAACTCATGGGGTACCAAGCGTAATGATTGCGACGGGTATTTTTATGCCTCAGAGGCTTATGTTCGCCTAAAAACCGTAAGCATTACCCTGCACAAAAAAGCGGTTCCTTTAGATATAGCTAAGAAGCTGAATATCAAATAATTTAAACAGAATTAAATTGGGTTACTTTTGGCTTAAACAGGTATTAATATCAAAGCGTTAATGGCTACGCTTACGCTAACAGATAATCAATATATAGAGGGGTTACGGCTTAGTGATAATGCAGTAATACGTACCATCTATAAAAAGTTTTATCCGGCAATTATGCGTATGGTGCTTAACAACAACGGTACCGAGCAAGAGGCTAAAGACGTTTTTCAGGAGAGTATTTTAGTTCTTTATCATCATGTACAAAAGCAGAATTTTATCCTAAGCTGCGCCCTGCAAACCTATTTGTATAGTGTGGCAAAGCGTTTGTGGTTAAAACAGCTCAGTAAAAAAAGCGGTAGGCTAAAGTTAGACGAGCGTTTTTATGAAGGAGATGATTTTGTTGAAGTTGAAAATGAAGTAAGTGTGTATGAAGAGCGTGAGCAAAACCTTACCCGCATGCAAGAAAGCATCGGGCAATTAGGAGAACCTTGCAAAACACTACTTACCGATTTTTACATGGCGCGTTTAGGTATGGATGAAATAGCCGATAAGTTTGGCTATACCAATGCCGATAATGCCAAGAACCAAAAGTATAAATGCCTGCAGCGATTGAAGAAGATATTTTTTTTAGATAAAGAGGGTAAAGCCCCATAAAGATTTGGTAAGATGAGAAACATAGATTTATTTGACGATTACCTGTATCAGCGCCTGAACGCCGATGATACAAAGTTGTTCGAAGAAAGACTTTTAACCGATGCCGATTTTAAAACTCAGTTTGAAGAGCATCAGGCATTTGTAAACTTATTGAAAGAATACGGCAAACAACAGGAATTAAAAGCCAAATTAGATACCATTTATACCGAAGAATTTGGCGTACCTAATATACATCAGCTAAACACTAAAGATAATTTCTACAACAAGTATGGTCGTACCGTAGGTGTGGCTGCATCGGTAGCGCTTATTGCCGTTATCGCTACCATTACTTTGCTTAGCTCCGGTGGGTATCTTATTAAGCAACATGAGAATTCCATTACCAACCTGTCTAAAGAAATAACGCATATCAAATCCGTTCAGGAAGGTATTATAGATGGCATTAAAACCATTAGTCAAAAACGCAGTTTAGAGGCAGCCAATGTAGAGGGTACAGGCTTTGCCCTTAACAACAACGGTTATTTTTTAACCAGTCTGCACATGGTAAACAAAGCCGATTCTGTTTTTGTAATGGACGAAGAAAAGAACTCATACCACGCAACCGTTGTCTTTACCGATGTTCATTTAGATATGGCAATTCTTAAAATAGAGAAAGATTCAGCCGCTAAGTTTGCCAACGTGCCTTACACCTTCAAAAACACCTCATCCGATTTGGGCGAAAAAGTATTTACACTTGGTTTCCCTGCCGAAGATATTGTGTATGGCGAGGGTACCATTGCTTCCCTAAAAGGCTCTTCCGATACTACCATGTATCAAATCAGTATACCCATTAACCCCGGCAATAGCGGTGGTCCTTTATTCGATGAACAAGGTAACGTAATAGGCTTAATTAAAAGTAAAAACAGCAATGCCGAAGGAACAGGCTTTGCCGTAAAGTCTAACTACATCATGCAATTGCTTAACAGCATTGAGAATGATACCCTGAAAACCGAATTGCAAAGCAATAGCCGCAAAAACACACTCCGCAATCTTAGCCGCAGCCAACAGCTAAAACGCATAGAACCCTGCGTATATAACATCAAGGTTTTTAAAGGGAATTAACGACAACCTGCTCCCTTTCCTTTGGAAAGGGTTGGGGATAGGTGGGGCGTTCCCTTTGATTACAAAGGTCGGGCTTTCCGTTCCAAGTGTTATATCTAAAGTATTAAAAGTTCCACTCCTAAATAATTTACCCTAAAAATTACCCCTAAAACAAAAAAACCTTGTAAACTATAAGTTTACAAGGTACATGTGATTGTTTATGTGATCCCGTTTGGATTCGAACCAAAGACCCTCAGCTTAGAAGGCTGATGCTCTATCCAGCTGAGCTACGGGACCATTTTTCAGGGTGCAAAAATACTTTTTTATTATTAAATAAACTATACCTTTTTAAAGGGGAGTAATTACCCTTCCATACGTTTAAATAAATGTAAAGAACTTAGTTTAGCTATATGTTTTGCCAACGAATCCCCCTCTTTGGTGAAGGGCCAGACAAAAAGTGTTTTAATGGGATGTTGCTTTTTAATGCTTTCTATAGCCTCAAGGATTAGTCTTTTTGCAATGCCCTTATTACGAAATTCAGGTAATACCATTGCAGAGCAAAGATAGATTGCCTCATAAGAAGTGTTAAGAGGTGTAAGGTCTAAAAGCTCCTGCTCTGTAATACTTTTAGTAATAAATTTATTCATCAAATCAAGTGTGGTGGGTATTATCAAAATCCAAACAACAGGTCCGTTTCCATCATTAAATTCTGAAAGGGTTGAAGGATGTATTCTATTTAAGTGTTCAATTACCTTTTCATCTACACTCAACTGGTTTGGGTCGTTTCTAACATCAAACACTTCTTCTGCCAGTTGAATCATTCTTTCAAAATTACTTAATGTCATAAGTCTAAAACTTTACCCTTACACCAAAGTTTTGGTAATTACTCATCTTTATCTGCGGAATCTGGTTATGCTGCATATCTAGGTACTTTAAATTTTTAAGTCCGTTTATTTCTTTCGGAACTTCCGTCAGTTTATTATCATTTAAGTATAGTTTTTCTAAATGTGTTAGTGAGCTAAGGTTACTCGGCAACGCCACAAGTCCGTCATTATCTAAATGCAATATAGTTAGCTTAGGCATAGTGCTTAATACTTTTACACTTTGGGTAAAATCCATTTTTTTATTTACATTAAAATATATTT
>CAJCJB010000036.1 GCA_903970545.1 Candidatus Saccharimonadota bacterium
ATGAACTTAGCGCATACTATGATGAACTTAACGCATACTATCATGCTCGTAACGCATACTATGATGAACTTAGCGCATACTATCATGCTCGTAACGCATACTATGATGAACTTATGCTATACTATCATGCTCATAACGCATACTACGATGAACTTAGCGCATACTATGATGAACTTAACGCATACTATCATGCTCGTAACGCATAAGAGCATGCTGGTTGATGCAATGAGCACTTAGGAAGTATAAATAAGCATAGAAACTAACCTTTTTTGCCCTTTTGGCGATTATTGGTAGTTTTAGGGTATGAAACAATTAATAACTTACTTATTACTTTTTGTATTCCTTCCTTTTATAAATTATAGTCAGGGAATTACCTTTAAAGGTTTAGTTAAAACCTCCGATAATAAAATACTAAGCGATATTATAATTTCTAAAAAATATAATAACAAAGAAGCTGAAATATCTACTATTCTTTCCAATAAATTCTCTGTTACACTTTCAGATACACTAAACTTAGAAAGCATTTCTTTTTCTTATTTAGGTTATGAACCTGTTGCTATTAAAGTAAGTAATGCGTTACTTTTTATTCGCAATAATATAAATATCGATTATGTAGTTGTTTTAAAAACCAAGAATATAAATCTTAATCCCGTAGTGGTTACGGATAAGCATCCCTTTTATCAAAATGAAAATGCTACAGTTTTCGATTATGAAATTATGCCCAACGGGAATTTATTATTGGTAATGGAAAGGAAGATATTTTTGGTTAACCCTAAAGATTCTATTCTTAAAACAGTGCCTAATATAAGCGGCATAGATGAAGTTGTAAAAGCCTGTTCAGGCAGAATATTTTTAAGAAACAGAACGCTCTTATACCCTACTTACATAAACGATACTACCTTATTAATTTCGGATAATCCTGTAGAAATTAATTCTTCTATGAAACAAATAAATGAACTGGTAGCCTGCGATACTGCCGTTAAGATAAAAGAATCAGTGGGTGTCCACAATCAACAAGTGGTTTATAAACTGCAATCATTTTCTGACCCATCCAGTGAACTTAATTTTTATGTAGCGCTGAACAAAGAGCAAATGAAGCAAGCAATTAAAGAGAAGAAAAGAATAGATAAATATGATAGTCTGGCAGCATTAGAACAATTGCCTACTATGATGACTGCTAAAAGTGAAACAAATATGAGTAATGGAGGAAAGGGAAGTACACAATCTTTTTATGATGAATTTTTTATTTATGTCTGGCCCGAAGATCATAAAGAATGGAAATATGATTTTTTTACTTCAAAGAAGTTATATGTTCCCATATTTTTACACCATGATAGTATTTATGTTTTCGACCATGTAATTAATAAGGTTACAGTTTTTGCATACAACAAAATAAAAGATACTATTAAGATAAACACCATCCTTAAAGATTCGATTACTTATAATAAAAAGAAGGGCTGGCAAAAAGCAATTATACAAGATAGTTATACTGGCGAATTTTTTACAGCATATAGAAATGATAAATTAGTGCTAAACAACATATTATTATTTGATACTAAAAAGCAAATAAGCATTATCCTGCCTAAAGAACATCTTTTTGTAAGCAGAATTAAAATATATAACCATACTGTTTACTATTTATGGAAAGACAAATCTAATCAGGCTTCTTCCAGAACCTTGTATAAGGTGGCTGCTGAATAAATAATTATTTGGTTTTAGAAAACACCCACAAGCCCACAAAGGTAATGATGCCGTTTAGGAGTATATTTTGCTTATTTCCTGCCCGTCAATATTACCATACACAGCCCGCAGGGTTTTTTACTGCTCTGTTTTTTGGCATACATCTATCGTGCCAATATCTCCTGCATGCCAAACCTCATCAACCGTATTGATGTATTTAACCGTAAGCATTCTTATGTTGGATGTATGCATTGTTAGTATTTATGTACTCTATTTAACCATTAATTTGTTAAAACCGACCGTTAAAAAAATTCTTTACTTAATTATTACTTAGTTACTTATCTTTGTTTTGAAAGGATTTAAACAATGAAAACAAAACTATTCTTTACTATATGTTTCTTAACCCTGAGTTTATTAAAAGCTCAAATTATTACTACAATAGCAGGAAATGGAACAGGCTTATATAGTGGAAATGGGGGTCAAGCAACGGCAGCTGAACTTCATTATCCGTTGGGAGTAACTATTGATGCGGCAGGTAATATTTACATATCTGATACAGAAAATGATTGTATCCGCATGATAAATACGGGAGGTATTATAACAACCATAGTAGGAGGAGGTTCAGGGGGGTTAGGAGATGGTGGTCAGGCTACTGCTGCAACATTATATAATCCATACAACATAGCCTTTGATGCAATTGGTAATATGTATGTTAACGATTTTGGTCATCATCGCATACGAAAAGTAAATACATTAGGTATTATAAGTACCATAGCAGGAACAGGAACAGCAGGATATAGTGGTGACGGAGGGCCTGCTACTGCTGCAAAATTATATAATCCTTGTGGTATTTCTGTTGATATTATTGGCAATTTATACATTGCAGATTTTTCCAATTACCGCATCCGAATGATAAATACTGTAGGAATTATAACAACTATAGCTGGAAATGGGATTAGGGGTTATAGTGGAGATGGAGGGCAAGCTACTGCTGCACAACTTGGAGGTAATGATGGAGTAGCTCTTGATGTCGAAGGAAATATTTATATAACTGATAGTTGGAATATGCGCATACGTAAGATAAGTACAACAGGTATCATAAGTACTATAGCAGGTACTGGTTTTGGTATCGGTACAGGTTATGGTGGTTATAGTGGAGATGGTGGACAAGCTACATCAGCAGAATTAGATTGGCCTGGTCAAATAGTTGTCGATTCTATTGGAAATATTTACTTTAGTGATTCGCAAAATCATGTTGTAAGAAAGATTAATACGTCAGGTATTATAGCAACTATAGCAGGTGACGGATTTGGCGCGGGAAACCCATATGGTGGTGGTTTTAGTGGAGATGGTGGGTTAGCAATTGCCGCAGAATTATATTCTCCGTATGGTATAGCCCTTGATAAAACAGGGTGTAATTTATATATAGCTGACGCAGGTAATAACCGAATACGTATGATTACTAATGCAGGCGCGGCAATGGTTGTAAGTTCACCTACGGTTTGCGCAGGTAATTCAGCAATTTTAACCGCAAGCGGTGCTGCTAATTATACCTGGTCGCCTTCAACCAACTTAAATACCAATTTGGGTAGTATGGTAATTGCTACTAATACTACCAGTATTATATATACTGTTATAGGAGCAACCGGTAAGTGTTCAAACACAGCAACAGCAACCGTAACAGTAAATCCTTTGCCAATAGTAACCATTAACTCACCAACTGTTTGCGCAGGAAATACAGGTACATTAACCGCAAGCGGTGCAAGTACTTATACATGGAACACAGGAGCAAACACAAATTCAATTATGGTTAATCCTTCTTCATCTTCTAATTATACGGTTGTAGGAGTAAGTGCCGCTAATTGTATAAGCCAACCAACAATTGCCATTATAAATGTAGTTCCAAACCCAACTGTTTCAATTAGTGGTAGTGAAGTTATATGTATTGGTCAAAATACAACACTCACAGCAAATGGTGCAACAACTTATACATGGAACACAGGAGATATAACAGGAAGCGTAATTTTTAATCCCTCAATAACTACAAGCTATACCGTTACAGGTGGTTTAGGGATATGTAGTGCTACAGCTACAACAATAGTTACGGTTAATAATCTCTTTAGTTTTACTTTGCCTAACATAGTTACTCCTAATAATGATGATATTAATGATTATATAGATTTTAGTAAGTATCAGTTCTCTTCTTTGCAATTAGATATTTATAACCGTTGGGGTGCTAAAGTTTTTGAAAGCACTAACCCAACTTGCATTTGGAAACCAACAGAAGATGACGGCACTTATTTTTATACTGCCCAATATCAAATCAATTGCAATAGTGAAGCACAAACCAAAACCTTAAAAGGGTTTATAACAGTAATAAGGTAAGTTCCAAACTAACCAAGTACTAAAGCCTCTTGCTTTTTAGAAAACACCCACAAACCTAAGAAGGTTATAATTCCGTTTAGCAATATTATTTCATTGCCTAACTCGTAACTAAGCATGGGCAGGCAAACGCTTAATCCGTATGTTAACAAAGGCGATGCAAGACAAATAGCAGGTATTATTTTATCCTTCACTCTTCTCTTTAATATAATACCAAAAGAGAATAACCCCAGCAACGGGCCATAAGTATAACCTGCTATTACAAGAATGGTATCTATAATGGCTTTGCTGTTGATGGCATTAAATACTAAGATACATGCCCACAAAAGCACAGCAAACCCAATGTGTATAAA